>JACQFU010000189.1 GCA_016199905.1 Candidatus Wallbacteria bacterium | reverse complement strand
CGCCTCGGCGCGGATCGCCTGTCGCTTGCCCAGATCCGTCTTGTCGCGAGCCAGCTCGGATGGAATGCGCGCGGCAGCGCCAGGTCGATCGAAGGCGCAGAGCCGCGTCACGCAGTTCCAGCGCTTCTCCGGGTCCATCTCCAGCTTGGGCAATGCAACCTTGCCGTCGAGCAAGCCCTCCACTCGAGCCAGCGCATCGGCGTCGGAGGCCGTGTCGACCAGCATCCCGAACCAGACCTTCTGCGCATCGCTTCCGGGCTCGGACTTCTCGATGCGCTGCCAGGCCAGCGCGTTGACCTTCTTGAAGGTCTCTTCCCGCTTTGGACTGGCCAGGTAGTGACCCAATGCCGTACCGACGCCGCGGAAGAGTCCCTGGATCAGCTTGGCGTCGCTCTCGATTGCCGCCTTGGCCACGAACGTGTCGAGGTAGTCGGCAGCATGGAGCTGGCCGTCGCGTACCATCTCCCACAGCGTCATCCAGACTCCGCGACGGGTCAGGGCGTCGGGCAAACGGTCCAGGTTGGCGCGCGCGTAGGCCAGCGACACCGGATCGAGGAAGCAGCGCAGATAGGCGTGGTCGCCGTGATTGGCCCAGACGAAATCCGGGGCCTCCAAGCCCTTGGCCTCGGCGACCGGGTTCTTCGCGCCCGAAAGGACGGCCGGGATCGCTTTCATCAACGACAGGCCGCCGTCGGCGTTCTTGCGGTAGAGCGCGACGATCAGCTTCTGCGGACGCAGTTTCTTGTCGCCGTTGCCTTCCTTCTGCTCCAGCACGAGAGACCGGACCTTGCCGTCCTTCACGTCGAGGATGGGCACGATCGTGTTGACGCCGGAGGTCGCCAGATGGATGCCGGACCAGTCGGAGAGGCTTTTTCCGTAGGCCTGGCTGACGGCCCCGAAGAAGTCGGCCAGCTCGGTGTTCTTCCAGGCGTGCTTCCGGAAGTAGAGGCGCACGCCCTCGCGGAAAGCGTCGGGGCCGACGTAAAAGGCGAGCTGCTTGAGCATCGAGGCGCCCTTGCCGTAGGTGATTCCGTCGAAGCTGCTGAAGGCCGTATCGGTGTCGGGCACGACGTTGTTGATCGGGTGCGTGGTTGGAAGCTGATCCTGCCAGTAAGCCCATCCCTTCTCGTTGGTGAGGAATTCCTCGAAGATGTCCTTGAAGGGCGTCGCCTGCGTGCACGCGAGGGCCGCCATGTAGGTGGCGAAGCTCTCGTTGAGCCACAGGCCGTCCCACCAGCGCATCGTCACCAGGTCGCCGAACCACATGTGGGCCATCTCGTGGAGGATGACGTCCGCCCGGCTCTGGCGCTCGCGAGTCGTTGGCTCGTGGCGGAACAGGCCGCGCTCGTTGTGAGTCACCCCGCCCGGGTTCTCCATGGCGCCGACGTTGAATTCGGGCACCCAGAGCTGATCGTACTTCTCGAATGGATAGGGCGTCCCGAAGAACTTGCCGTAGAACTCCAGACCGTTGCGGGTCAATTCGAAGATCTCCTCGGCCTGCACGTACTTCTTCATGCTCTCGCGGCAGAAGATGCGGGACGGAACCCGCGCGCGGGCGTCGATGAAGGCGGCGTACTCGCCCGCCACGCAGAGCAACAGGTAACTTGCCAGCGGCGGCGTGGAGCGGAAGACGTGACGCGTTGCGTCACCCAACGCGACCGTCTCCTTCTCTCGAGAGTTGGCGATCACTCTCCAGCTCTTGGGCGCCGTCACCGTCAGCCGGAAGACGGTCCGCAGGTCGGGCTGGTCGAAGCACGGGATCAGGCGATGGGCCGTGTAGGGCTCGAAGTTCGAGTAGAGATACTCTCGGCCGTCGACGCTGTCCTTGAAGTAGTGGAGGCCGTTGCCCGTGCGCTCGTAGGGCGTCTCGTAGCGGATCTCGACGGCGTTGGGCCCCGCTGCCAGCGCCTTGGCCGGAAGCATGATGTGGTTGCCGCTCCAGGCTGCGGTCGGCACCGGCGTGCCGTTCACCGACAGCATGTCGATCTTCCCGCACCGCAGGTCCAGCCGCAGGTCCTTGCTCGCATCCGTGAGCATGAAGCCGACGGTCGCCGTGCCGCGGAAACCGGAGGCGTGGGGCGCAAACTCCAGCCCCAGCTCGACCTGAACGTCTTTCACGCGTACGGCCCGGGCCCGAGCCTCCGCCTCCGTCAACACGTCGGGCGGCGCAGCCAGCGAGGTGGCGTGGCACGCCAGCATGAGCGCAATCGCCTGGGGAAGCTTCGACTTGACGGTGGTCGTGGTTGCAGCCTGCTCGGCCATGGGAAGTCTCCTGCCGCAGGGCTCGCACTTCGCCCCGCGGTCGTCTCTCGATGCGTCGCGACCGGCGATCGGCGCCGGCTCCTCCGGATTGGCCGCCTATAATGAGCCGCGGTTAGGGGCGAAGTCAAGCAGTTGAAGGCACCCCGGCGGTCCCGGTTTTCGTCTGTTTGTTATCATCGTCCTCCACCCCTGACATGCCGCTCTTCATCAACTCGAAAATCACGATCCCCGACGAGGCGCTCTCGGAGCGGTTCACGCGCGCCAGCGGACCCGGCGGACAGAACGTCAACAAGGTCAGCTCGCGAGTGGAGCTCTCGGTCGAAGTGGCCAAGCTCCCCATTCCGGCGCCCGCACTCCAACGTCTTCGCGCGCTGGCGGGCAAGCGGCTGACCGCTTCGGGGGTGCTCCTCATCGCGTCGCAGTCGTCGCGAGACCAGGCCGCCAACCGCGCCGCATGCGCCGAGCGGCTGCGCGCCCTGGTGCTCGCGGCGCTGGAGGAACCCGAGATACGCCGGCCGACTCGCCCCTCGCGCGCCTCCCGCCGGCAGCGCGTGGAATCGAAGAAGCGGCGCGGTGCCACGAAAGCCGCACGCTCGCGCCGGCCAGCCGAGGAGTCCTGACGTGCGCTTCCGGCCGATGTCCCGAAAGGCGATGGATCGCGCCCGCCGCCGCCATCGGAGCGGCCGCTCCACCCGGGACAGTCACGTCCTGGACCTGGGCCGATTCGGCTACGAGAGCATCGGCCTGGGACTGCGCGTGCAGCTCCACCTCCCCGCCGACTACGAAGAGGATCACCGGCCCTATCCCCTCCTCTACATGCTCGACGGCCAAAATGTTTTCGACCGTGCCACATCGTTTTTGGGACAGGCCTGGGACGCCGACAAGATTCACGACGCCCTGGTGACCCGCGGGCTCGTCGAACCCTTCGTCATCGCCACCATCGGAAGCGGCGCCGAGCGCGACTTCCTTTACACGCCCAGCATCGATCCCATCGAAGGTGGCGGACAGCTCGCGCTGATGGAGCGGCTCATCCTCGGGGAGCTGGATCCTTGGTTGCGCAATCGCTTCCGCCTGTTGCACGGGCCCCAGAACACCGGCATCCTGGGCAGCTCGCTCGGCGGCCTGGCGGCCTTCCACCTGGCGTGGGACAACCCGGACCGCTTCGGCCTGGTCGGGATGATGTCGCCGTCCCTGTGGTGGGACCGCAACGTCACGCACCGGCTGGTGGAAGCCGACGAAGGCGGCCCCGACACCCCACTGCGGATCTGGCTCGACGTCGGGACGGAGGAAGACGACGACGACGAGGACGACGACGATGCCGACAGCGAGGACGAATGGTTGGAAGACTTCGACCTGATTCAGGCCGTCGTCGACCTGGGAGAGGCGCTCGAGATCCGAGGCCACGACGTGCGCACCACCGTGGCGGAGGGCGCCGAGCACACCGAGGCCGCCTGGCGGGAGCGTCTTCCCGGAGCGTTCCTGTGGCTGTTCGGAGAGCGGGAGTAGGCCCCCGCTGCCCCATAGTAGAATGACCCGCCGAACGCCAAGGAGGCCCCTCGCGATGCCGCAATCCACCCAGGTCCGTCTCACGCCGGGAAAGCGCGTGCTGTTCCTCACGAAGGATCCCGAGCCGATCCGCAGGCAGCTCTCGGGCGAGCTGGACCTGCGCATGCGCGACGTGAGGGTCGAAGACCTGCTGGACGACATCAATACCGACGCGATGACTCCCGCCTGGGTCTGTTTCAGCTACCGGCCGGAGGAGATTGCGCGAAACGCCTACGCGGGGCTGATCGTGGGCGGCAAGAGGCTCTTCGAAGAGGGCGACCTGGCGCGAGGCGGCTTCGAAGTCCTCGTCAGCGGCCACCGCAAAGGAGTCGGAAGCTCCCGTGAGACCGCGGTCCAGGCGGAGAAGTATTCGGGCATCCGGATCGCCGTGGCGGCCTCGTTCGCGCCCATCCACGCCCGCAACAACGTCAACCTGGGAGTGCTGATGGCCGACCACGCGCAGCTCGCCCGGCTCCAGGACGGCGAGACGCTGGAGCTGGCGGAGTTCACGCGCGGTTACGACGCGGTCAGCGCGATGGTCGTCGAGCACGGCGGCCTGTTCGCATTCTCGCGAGCCCTGCGCGAGGGCAAAGTGCAGGTCCCGCGCCCGGCCACGCCTGCACGCCCGATGACCATCGGCGAAAAGGTGCTCGCCTCCAAGCTCTCCGGCCCAGGTCCGGCGGCCGTCAAGCCCGGCGACGCCGTCATCGTGCGCGTGGACGGCGGCTATTCGCACGAGTTCACCACGGCCCAGGTCCACCATTTCCTGCAAGAGGAGTATGGGCCCGCCTACAAGATCGAGAGCCCCGAGGGCTTTGCCGTTTTCGAGGACCACCTCATCT
>JACQFU010000188.1 GCA_016199905.1 Candidatus Wallbacteria bacterium | reverse complement strand
TGTGACGCGGCTAATCTCGAAGAACGCTCGGGGCGGGTTCACGCAAACCGTCGGCAGTAAGGAATCATACCATCGCTTCCCTTCGGCTCGAGGTTCGAATCGAAGAGCCGATCGTCATCGAGTCGCGAACCCGTCCCACGAGCGGAGGCGCCTTCGCGCCGCGGGATCGATTCCTTCGAAACTGTTCGAAACCCAGTCATCCCAAGACTCGTCGGGCCGGAAGGCCGGCCGTTACTCGGGCTCGAGCTCGAAGTCCTGCTTGCGCCAGTGGGCGATCTCGAGCTTTCTCCGAAGGGTGTGGTAGCCCTTTTTCGAGATCGTCACTTCGAACACTCCGTCGGCGACATGACCGAAATCGAAGGCGCCTTTCGCGTCCGTCTTTGCGGACCGATGGGGAGACGAAGGCTTGGCCGGGGCGCCTCCCTTGGGCGGCTGCTTGGCGGCGGAGGCCTGGGGTTCGTTGCCGGCGATCGGTCTCAGTTGCACGTCGGCCCCTGCGACGGGCTTACCCGGCGATCCGCCACCCGCCTTGGGCGCCTGGACCGAAGCCTGAGCCGAGGGTTTGCTGCCCGCGACATCCGGGCTCTGCGCGGCCGCCAGGAAGCCCGGGTCGCCGTTCTCCGAGACCGGTTCCGACGACTCGTTGTCCGTCCCTGCTTCGGGGGGGCGGGCGACCGCAGAGGTCGCTCCGGCCGCCCCATCTTGGGCTACCACGGCAGCCTTGGCGACCTTCGGCGTCCCCGCACGGACGGCCGCCTCCTTCACGGTGCCATAGAACTTGTTGTACTGCTGGACGAAGAAGTTCCTCTTGAGGGCCTCTTTGGTCTTCGCCGTGAATTTGCCTCGCATCGGCTGAAATCCGCTTCCGGCGAGGCTGTACTCGTAATCGCCGGGCTCCAATCCGTGAACGCGGAAGTGACCATGCGCATCCGTCTTGGCCGACACCTGGACGACCAGGCCTTCCAAGGAGGCTCGGCTTGCCGGGGAGGCTCCTCCTCCTCCTTCGGCTTCGTTGACGGCCCAAGCCATTGCCGGAACCAGAAGAAGGGCGGCCAGCACCAGTCGCAGCATCCTCGATCACCTCGCCGGCTCCGTTTGCAATCGACGCCGGGAAAGGAGCCACGTTTCGGCCGGCGCCCACTGGAGCATACAGCATGTCCAGGTACTCGAAGATAGGGAGGCCGCGGGCAGCGAAAGGGGACGATCGATCGACGGAGAACCCTGTACTCTGTCTGCCGGCCCGAGGCGAACTCCCCCGGGCGAGTGCCTTGGCCGGAAGCCGGAGGGCGCAAGGTTGCACCCGGGCCGCTTCGTGAACCAGCCTTTGATAGCCGCATCGACAGGACGCCCTCAATCGCGTGAAACGCCCTTTTGGGTGCGCGTGTACGACCGGCCGCGGACGCTGGTCGTGCTGGGCCTGGCTCTCACGGCCTTCGCGGGCTGGAGCGCGTTTCCCATCCGGCTGGGGAACGACCTCGAGAGCCTGCTGCAGGGGCATCCGTCGTATGCGACCTATCGAGAGTTCCTTTCCCGGCTCGGGACCGACGAGTCCGTGGTGGTCTTCCATCCCTCCGGCGGCCTCGACCCGGGCTCCGTGCGCGAGCTCTTCGACCTGGAATGCGCGCTGAAAAGGCTGCCTTGCGTGAGACGAGTGTCGAGCCTGCTCGACCTGGTTCCCGAGGAGGCCCGCGCGAGCCGCGAGGCGCTGACGCAGTGGCTGGGCCGGGCCGGCACTCTGACGCGGCTGCGCGAGACGATCGCCCGCACCAGGTTTGCCAGAGGCCACCTCGCGAGCGGCGACCTCGAGTTCTTCGCGGCGGTCGTGACCCTCGACCTCCCGGCGGGAGGAGGCCCGAGGGCCGAGACTGTCCGGCGGGAAGCGTTCGCGACGCTCCGGCGGACGCTCGACGGTCACTATGGGGCGCGTCCCCGCCAACTGCTCGGCTACCTGGTCGTCGAGGAGCGCGTGCTGGAGCTCGTCCGCAAGAGCAACCTCGTGCTGATGCCGCTGGCGATACTCGTTGGAAGCGCCGTGCTCGGCGTGCTCTTCCGACGGCTGGCGCTGGTCGCTGTGGCCCTGACCAGCGTGCTGAGCGCGCTGGTCTGGACGGCCGCCTGCTTCAAGCTGGGGGACTACACGCTCAACGTGTTTTCGACGATGCTCTTCCCGCTGCTGCTGACGGTGGGTCTCACGACGACTATCTACGTGATGTCGGCCTATCTGCTGCACGCCGCCGAGGTCGAGTCGGCCGACACCGTCCCTTCGGCCCAGGCGGCGCTCCACGTGCGGGTGTTGCGCGAGGTGGTACCGCCGACGTTGATCTGCACGACCACGACCTTTGCCGGTTTCCTCTCGTTGGCCTGGACCGATACGCCGGAGATCCGCAAGTTCGGCATCTACGACGCGCTGGGCACGGTCCTTTGCCTGGTGTCCGTGCTGCTCTTCGTCCCGCCTTTGATGTCGCTGCTGGGGCTCGCCGGCCCTCGTCGTCGGACAACACACGTGTCAGACGACCCGGTGACGTCACTGACCTCGAAGGAGTGTCCGGGTCCTCCAAGGCGGCGGCACGGCGACCGGCTCGCGACGTTGCTGGTCCTGGTGGTGAGGAAGGTCGGCGCGCGGGCGGGCCTCGTGACGGTTTGCTTCGCCCTGATCCTGCTGCTGGGAGCCCAGGGCGTCCGGCGGTTGCCGGTGGAGAGCGCCTCGATCCGGGGGCTCTACGACGACGATCCCGTGGTCCTGGCGAAGCGCGACTTCGAGAGGTCCTTCGGGCCGATCGTCGCCGTCGAGTTGCTCGTGCGGTTGCCCCAGAGCCGGCCCTTCCTCGAGCTGGACGGTTTCCGCACGCTGCCTCGGTTGCAGTCGGCGCTGGAGCGCGTGCCGGGGGTCGCGTCGACCTTGTCCCCGGCGGACGTGCTGCTCGACGCGGCCTCCTTCGTGGCCAAGGCGCCCAAGCAGGACATCGCGACCGATCGCGAGTTGGCCCTGCTGGCGCGGCTCGCGGGCGACGGAGGGCGCGGCGACCTGCTCGGGAGCTATCTCGCCGACGACGGACGGCTGGCTCGCGTGCGAGTGCCGATCGCTCGCGAGGGCTCGCTCGAAATCCTGGCGCTGGCCGGCGAGCTTCGGCGCGTGGCCCTCGAGAGCTTGCCGCCAGGCAGCTCCGTCGAGGTCACGGGCCGCAACGTCCTCTCTGCGATCGTCCATCGGAACACGCTGTCCAACGAGCTCACGAGCTTCGCGCTCGCGCTTGCGGCGATCCTCGCGGTGATGGCGCTCTCGTTTGGCTCGCTCGGCATCGCGGCGATCGCCGCGGCGCCCAACCTGCTGCCGCTGCTGCTCACCTACGGCACGATGGGCTGGCTTGGCGCAACGCTCGACGTCGTGACGGGGACCATCCCCTGCATCCTCATCGGCCTGGTCGTCGACGATACCGTCCACTACTTTTTCCGCTATCGCGGCCATCGCGCCCGCGGGACAAGCGCGGCGCTTGCGGCTCGCCTGACCACCTTGCACACGGGCCGCGCGATGGTCAGCAGCGCGCTCGTGCTCGCGGCCGGAGCCTCCGTGATGGCCTTCTCGGGCTTCAAGATGACGATGGAGTTCGGCGTCTTTACGGCGCTGGCCGTGCTCTACGGGATCGCCGTCGAGCTGACCTTGACGCCGGCCCTGCTCGTCCTGCTGCCCGGCTTGCTCGGGAAGTAGGCGCCGGAAGGCTGTTCCCGGTGGTACTACTTCTCCGCGGTGATGGCCTTCAAGAAGCGCTCGAGGTCGCTGTAGAGGTTCGGATCGGCGGGCACGAATCCCTCGTACATCGCATTCTTCTGGGCGCCCTGCTTTTGCTGGGCCGCGTAGTAGGAGAGCAGCGCCGTGCGAATCCGCTTCTGCTCGACGGAGGGCACCGCGCCTGTCGCCACGACCGCATCGGAGGGGATCACGTGATCTCCCGTCCAGAGCGTTCGAAGCTCGGCCTTCCTGGCGGCCAGCTCGGAGGAGTCGCTGTAGATCATGTCGTAGGTCGCGACACCATCGGCGTCCCCGCGCAGCACGGCCCGCACCGCGTCGATGTGGTTGTCGTAGAACTTTCCCTTCACGTCCCGCTTGTCCCGGACGCCAGCTTGCACCAGGGCCGCCTTGGGTAGCACGTAGCCCGATGCCGACATGATGTCGACGAATGCCAGCCGCCGGCCCGCGAGGTCAGCCAACGTCTTCGCCGGCGACCCGCGCGGCACCAGGACGAGGCTGCGATAGCTGAAGTTGCCGGTGGCTGCATAGACGCCGAAAGCCAGGGTGTCGAGCGGGCGCTGCCGTCTGGCGTTCAGGTAGACCAGCGGCGGCAGCACGGCCAGCTCGAGCTGGTCGTTGACCAGGTCGGCGATGACGTCGTGATAGTTCGGATAGACCGTGAGCACGATCTCGCGTCCCACTTCTCCAGCCAAGTAGGCCTGGACCTGGCGATAGGCCTCCGCCGACGACTCCTTGGCAAAGGCGACGCATCCGAGGCGCAGCGGCTTCACGTCCGGCTTCACGTCCGGCTTTTCGACCGCCGCGACGACCGCCCAGACTCCGAGGAGCAGAACCAGCGCCAAAACGGTGTGTCTTCGGAACATCGCGCAGGGCCTCCTCAGTTGATTCCGAGGTAGCTGTCGGCCTGGCTGTAGCCCAGGAGGAAGGCCACGTAGGCGTAGAGGAAGTTGTAGGTCGCTGTGGTCGAGTCGGCGTCGCCGCGGACGAGGACGCTGGCGCCCTGGGCGTCGATCGCGACCGCGTCCATCGCGAGCACGCCGGCCTTGGCCATTGCGTTCTCCTTGTAGAAGACCAGTTTCTCCAGGAGCAATTCCTTCAGCCCCTGGGCCTCCTCGGGCGAGCTCAGTCGCAACTGGTAGGTCGCGTGGTAGGCGTCGGCACCGGGGCCGGCGCCACGGGCGT
>JACQFU010000187.1 GCA_016199905.1 Candidatus Wallbacteria bacterium | reverse complement strand
GCCTCTCGGACACGGGTTTCAATCCTTGTTCTGCTGGATCGAGGGATGAGGTCTGGTTACTCCGTTCAGTTTTTTCACCGTCTCCTCCCGTTTCAATCCTTGTTCTGCTGGATCGAGGGATGAGGTAGATTCAGGTAATCATACTCGTCGACCGACACGCTGTGTTTCAATCCTTGTTCTGCTGGATCGAGGGATGAGGTATTGCAGGCTCTCGCTGATGCAGTCGAGAGCCTGTCGGTTTCAATCCTTGTTCTGCTGGATCGAGGGATGAGGTAGGCAGCGCGGGAACCGCGTCTCGGCAGTAGTCCGCGGTTTCAATCCTTGTTCTGCTGGATCGAGGGATGAGGTCTCGCCTCCAGCTCCGCACACTTGCGCGGACTACTGCGTTTCAATCCTTGTTCTGCTGGATCGAGGGATGAGGTCCCAAGAGCGCCTTGCGGAGAGCGGTGTTCAGCACGTTTCAATCCTTGTTCTGCTGGATCGAGGGATGAGGTGGAGATGTATAATTCCATCAGAGGAACCGCCCCGGTGTTTCAATCCTTGTTCTGCTGGATCGAGGGATGAGGTGCCGCCGAAGAAGAGCGCGGCCCTGCCGGCGAACGGGTTTCAATCCTTGTTCTGCTGGATCGAGGGATGAGGTCTCCATCTCAGGCCCGGGCAGGCACGGGAGCAGGAGGTTTCAATCCTTGTTCTGCTGGATCGAGGGATGAGGTCGGCAGCGCGGGAACCGCGTCTCGGCAGTATTGCGCGGTTTCAATCCTTGTTCTGCTGGATCGAGGGATGAGGTACCTCCTCCGGCGTGCGCTTCGCGCCATCGCTCAGTGTTTCAATCCTTGTTCTGCTGGATCGAGGGATGAGGTCCGCCACATTAGCGAGTGTGGCGCTGGGAGCGGCGAGCCGGTTCTTGAGGTGTATCGTAACTCGGGCGAAATCGGCACACAAGTGCTGTGTTTCAAGGCCGAAATCCGCCGCTTCTGCAGGAGTGTAGAGGCCGAAGTTCCGCATCCAATCTGACGTGACCGGCCCGAGGGCTACTTGGGACAAATATTTCGATAGCAGCAATCCTTGCAGCGTTCACGCCAGCGCGTCGAACCCGGATAGACGGCTCGCATCAGCACGTCTCGCATCCGGTCGAGGATGTCTCGCGCACTGGCGAAGTCGGCCAGCGTGTAGGTTAACTCCTCGATGTGATGCTGGCTTCTTTCGTAGACGAGAAAACCGCGTCCTACATTGCACCCGTAGCGTTCCGCGATCATAAGTGCGTAGAGGACACTCTGGACCCGGAGGTTTTCGTATACTCGGCCTGTCAACTCGGCAAACTTGTAGTCCAGCGGAGCAGCGTCGCCCGTCGACAGGAACAGGACCTCGTCGACCCGCCCGGATAGACCGAGGTCAGCCGAATGAAGCTCCACATCCACCTCCTTGCGCACGACGCCCAGCTTCTTTTGCAGGTACGCGACGTTCTCACGCTCCCGCCGTTTGTGCAACTCACGGCCGTAAACCACCTTTGCGCGAAGTTCCTGATGCTGACGAACGTGTAGGACCCGTTCGTAGTAGAGAAACCGCGGGCAATAGAGGTACTCGAGTACGTCCGAGGGCGTCAGCCACGTCTTACCGGCCGCTTCGAAATGCGCTTCGAGCGCCGCCTCGACTGCGCTGTTCGGCACCTTGCAAGTGCCGGACTTGTTCAGGTTGTCGTTCGATTCCGTCACGTGGCCCCCTCAAACAACCACGGCCCGGATGCGGTCCTGCACCAGCTCCCGGTCGAACTCATGTCCCAGCAACTTCACGCGTTTGAAGTCCGACTCGCAAAGCGGAAACATGTAGACGGAATCCGTGGTCTCGTCGATCAGCTTCTCGCTCGAGAGAGCCAACTCGTCCAGCCGGCTCTTTTCCAGTTTCCCCAAGAAGACGGACTTCTGCACGCGATACAACCCATAGCGCTTGCACAGATCGGCCACCTTCTTTCTGACCCGGTCCGAGGTCACGTCGTACACGACCCACACGAGCTGGCTCATACCTCGGTCACTTCTATCTCGCGCTCCTTGCGGCCCAGCAAGCGGTTGGCCAGGCCGTGCATCCGGTACTGCACGTGGCAGCGGCGCGACCTCTGTCGCCCGTCCAGCCGCACGACCTCGTCGAGATAGGCGTTCAGCGCCTCTAGCAACAACACCTTTCCGGGCTTATCTAGCGCCAAGCCCCCGGGAACCTCTCGGAGCATTTCCTTGTGGGCTCGCCGGGTGGAAGTCAGCGTCATCACCACATGATCCGCCCAGGCGCGATACGGCTCGATGAGGTCGAAGACCAGGGATGGCCTGCCATAGCCGTCGGTGTGGAGCAAGCCCAAGTGAGGATCTAGCCCCGCCAGCACGGCGCAGCGGTCCACCAGTCCGTAGAGCACGCCGTAAGCGTAGTTGAGGAACGCGTTGAACCCGTCTCGAGCAGGCCGGCGGCTGCGGCCTCGGAATCGCCAAGCTTCCGGCACGATATCGGCGAGGGCCTCGAAGTAGGTCTTCCCTGCCTGGGCTTCCAGCGCGAAGACCTCAGACCGGATGGCCTCCGGTACGCCTCGAATCTGCTCGAGGCGAGCCTGCAAGTCCGCCAGCTCGGCGAGTCGCGCCGACTGCTCCTCCCGCGCAGACGAGCGGCGTCGCAGCAGCTCCTCGAGCATCTTTCTTTGCTCGCCGATCTTCGAGCCTATCTGCTCCACAACCCAGCTCCCGCCCTCTTCGCCTTCGGCCCAGCGCATCTGCTCTCGCCGGATGGCGGCAGTGGAACCGAAACCGCAGTGCCAGGCCCGGGCGAACGGCTCTCCGAACTTGTCCAGGAAAAGAATGTCGATGTTGTTTTCCACGGCCAGGCGGATCGCGCCCGTCGAGAGGCTGGCCGCGGAACCTATGACGATCGAGCTGACCTTCACGGCCGAGAACTCGACGCTGCGTTCGGGCGTACGGATCTCGAATAGCCCCTGTTTCTCGTGCAGGTACGCACCGTTGGTGGCGATGACGAGCTGCATGACTAGCCTCCCTC
Source organism: Candidatus Wallbacteria bacterium (assembly GCA_016199905.1). Classification (GTDB taxonomy): domain Bacteria; phylum Muiribacteriota; class UBA6191; order JACPRK01; family JACPRK01; genus JACPRK01. The sequence goes on along the minus strand of JACQFU010000187.1, from coordinate 2,970 downwards.
CCGGCCCGGCGAACCGACCCGGCCGAAACCCTTGGCGACCAGCTTCCCCAACCCCAACCCCGGCGGCACGTGGAAGTTGACGCGGAAGGCGGCGCGGAACCCGACGAGCGAGACACCTTTGTGATAGCAGGGCACCGGCTCCCACCACTCCAGCTCGGGCACCAGGCGCTCAGAGACATTATGGCCGACCGCCTTGGAGAGGCTGAGCAGATTGCCGGCCAGGATTCTCTGGAGCAACTGCTTGCGTTCGCCCTCCACGGTTCCGAGGAACCGTCGGTGGTTGTCTTCGTTGAGCGCCAACCAGGGCGTGTCGAAGACGTAGGGCAAGGACTCGGCGCACTCGCCGAACGGCAGCTTCTCGTCGCGGACCTCGACGGCCTTCACGACGAACCAGTTTTGGCCGACCCGCAGCCGCTTCAGCCTCTCGGCTAAAGTGCCGGCCAGCGCGATGGCTGCACCGATGGCGACGAGCTCGACCACCCCGGCCTGGCACGAGTAGCGCACCAACGGCTGAGACGGTCCATCCGCGTGGTTGTGCAATAGCGGCTCGTCCGGAACTGCTGCCGTGATGGCCCTACGGACCGACACGCCGCTGCCCTGGAACGGCGGGACAGTGTAGAGCTGGAGCCGCCGCACATGAAGGAATTCAGAGGGCATAGGTGCCTCCTTCCGCGTCGTTGAAACCGGTCTCCGCGTCGTAGCGTCCCTCCGGCCCGCCATCCGCGAACAGCGGCAGGACGACGTGATCGGAAACCGGGTGACCTTTTGGCTTTCGGACATCGATCGAGCGCAACTGAAACTGGGACTTGATGGCGAGGAACGCTGCGCGGCGCTCCCGCCGGTCGGCGAGGTCGCTCACCTGAACGTAGCGTTCCCAGAGTCGCCGGTCCTCGTCATCGCGGACGACGAAGTAGCTTTGCGCCGGTCCGTGGTCGGCGATAAGCCGGAAGCTCTCTCCCACGGTTCCGTTCTGCATCCTGCCCAGGGCCTGCTCGAGCTCCGAGCTGCAGGTCGTCCGGCGCACTTCATCGAAGTAGTGGCGAGTCAGTTCCAGAAAGGCGGACTCGGGGACTTCGCCGAGGGTCGGCACGGAGCGCCGCGTCGCTTCCAGGAGGAGCGGATCGTAGACGCTGCATGGTTCCCACGGCCTCGGCTTGGTGTCGTCCACGAGCCAGAGCAGTTCGACCGCGCCGGCGTCCAGCTCCGCGGACCGATTGCATCGGCCGGCGGCCTGGATCACGCAATCGAGCGGCGCCAGGTCCCGATACACTCGACCGAAGGACAGATCCACGCCCGCCTCGATGAGCTGCGTGCTGACCAGCACCCTGCGCGTTCCGCGCTTGCCCAGACGCCGCAAGCGTTCGAGACGGTCCAGCGGCGTCACATGAGTCGAAAGATAAAAGAGTTCCTCCGGAGGGAGCGTTTCGCGCAGCCGGCCGTGCAAGTATCGGGCGGATGCGATGGTGTTGCAGACGACCAGCACGTCAGCGCAGGATTCGCGCACCTCGTCGAGCAGTCGGCCGGCAAACTCCGTAAGCGGCGTACGCTCGGCCAGGTTGCACCTCAAGCGCACGCGATCGAGACCGGCGAAGTGGCGTTCGTGTCCCGGGCACAGCTCGCGGGTCGGAACGCCGTCGAGGATGAGCGGGCGCGTCGCCGTGGCCAGGATCACCGTCGTGCCATAACGCTCGGCCAAGAGCGCCAGCGTGTCGCGCACCAGCTCCCAGTACCGTCTGGGTATGGCCTGCACCTCGTCGAGGAGCAGGACGCCCCCGGCGGCCCGAAAGAACCGCTTGGCATCGGAGTTCCTCTGGCCGAACAGGCCGTAGAGGAGTTGGTGAAACGTGGTTACGACTATCTCGGGTTGCCACGTCTCCACGAGCAGCTCGGCCTGAGCCTCCGCATACTGCGCGGACTCCGAATCGAACCGGGGTTGGGCCAGGTGATGATGCCTCGCCAGCGCCTTGTCGATGCCGGTCATCCCCGACTTCTGGAGGACGTCCCGGAAGACCTCGAAGTTCTGATCGATGATGCTGGTGAAGGGGAGGCTATAGACGATCCGGGGCGGTTCCTCACGTGAAACGGCCGCGCGGCGCCGCAGCTCGAGGCCCGCCCAGAGCAAGGCAATCGTCTTCCCCGCTCCCGTCGGCGCCGTGAGAGTGAAAAGACCGCCCGTATGCGAACACCCGTCGAGCGTCTCCTTCACTTCCATGAACACCTGGTTCCGCAACGGGGCGAGACGTCCTCCTCGGCCCTGGAGATGGTCGCGGCGGTAGTCCTCGACGATGCCGGCACAGAGCTCCGTCTTCCTTGCGGGCACGGCCCCATAGAGCGCCGCGTCGAGCTTGTCGCAACCGATCAACAGGGAGAAGAGATGGCGCAGCGCGAAGGCGTCGCGCAACCCGCTCACCTTCAATCGCTCGGGGAGGCGTCTGAGACGCAACGGCTCGTCCACCAGCGTCAGCTCTCGCGCCGGAGGCGGGGCCCAGGAGTCGTCCACCTGAAGGTCTCGCAGCAAGCCGCTGGCGTAAACGCGAAGACCCTGTCGATCGACTGCTTCCCACTGCTCGGACAGGACCTCGGCGTCGCAGCGGGACGCGCTGACGAAGTGCGCCCAGTCCTCGGCGAGATCCGCCAGGTCGCCGTGATGGCGAAAGACGGCGAGAGTGGCGAAGAGCAACAAGGTTTCGTCTCCCGGCTCCTGCTGTGCGGCGGGGCCGAGGATGTGGCGGCCCAGGTGGTAGACGACCAAGGCCGACAGATGGGCGTGCCGCGTTCGGGGCGATGGCCGTGCGCGGCCCGCGGAGACGAGGTAGTGCTGAAAGAACGGGGCACCGACCAAAACTGGCCCGACTTTCCGCACACTTGCCTCAGGGCGGGGTTCATACTTTGTCAGCACCACGGCCTGCGACTATCCACGCTGTCATTGATGTCTGCGTATTTCTGCGCGCAACCACTCCAGTCATGATC
>JACQFU010000186.1 GCA_016199905.1 Candidatus Wallbacteria bacterium | reverse complement strand
GCTTGGACTGTAGCGTTGATTTGAAAACGATCTACTAGTAGTCGCCGCCTCCGCCGTTATCCTTGTTGGCCTGGATCGTCGGATCGGATTCGAGATCGTCGACGCGGTTGTTGACCGAATCGACGTCGCGCTGGGTGTCCCTCAGATCGTCGCGGGTGTCGTCGAGCCGATCCCGGGTGTCGGCGAGCCGCTCGCGAGTGTCGGTCAAACGGTCGCGAGTGTCGTTCAACCGATCGCGGGTGTCGGTGAGCTTCGTTCCCAGCCCATCCACGTCCTGGCGAACCCCGGCCACGTCCTTCGTCGTGGATGCGACGGTCTTGTTTGTCGAGTCCAGACCCTTCACCGTGGCGTCGACGGTCTTGTTCGTCGCATCGAGACCCTTCTGCACCTTGTCGATCATGCCGAGCAGCTTGGAGTCGTTGTTGGGAGTGCCGCCGGCCAGGGTCGTGCCGCCGCCCTTGTTCGGCGTCGGGGCAGTGGGCCCGGTCGCAGTGGCGCCGGGCTTGTTGGCACCCGGGCCGGTTCCGGTGCCGCGGCCGTACGTGGGCTTCGGGATGCTGTTGGAGCTGACGCCTGTCGGCGAGAAGCCGCCGCCGCCCCCGGCGAGACCGCCGCCGCCCGTGGTCGGAGCACCCGCGCCACGTCCGATGCAACCGAGGTCGCTGAAGAGGGCCGCCGCAAGTATCGCCGCCGTGAAGATATGGCTTGTTCTCATCGGGCTCTCCTTGTTCTCATCCGTTCTGATGCCGCTTCTCTGTGGCCGTCGTGTAAGCAGGCGGCGTGCCAGCGCCGCGAATTCAGTAACGATGCCGCTTCCGTGGCCCGCAGGCGCCCGATCGGTGGAGTGGGTTTCCGCCACCGGGGAAGGTTTTCGCCCCCCCGGAAGGGCATGATAGAGTGCGGCCGAGGTGATTGGCGTGGGCGATCGGACCTGCATGCTGCTGATGGCGACGGCGATGGCGATGGGCGCGATCCCAGCCGCGGCGGTGGATGGATTTTCGGCGACGAACTCCCGGCGACTGGAAGCGCTGATGGCCAGCGGCCCGGGCCTGGCCGTCTTCGACGCGGACGGGACGCTCTGGTCGGACGACGCCGGGGAGGGATTCTACGGGTGGCTGGTCGAGCAGAGAAGACTCAAAGGAGTCGATTACTCCCACGACCCCGTCGCCGAGTACTTCGCCGTCGAGGCGAAGGACCAGCCGCTGGCCTACGGCATGGCCGTCACGCAGATGGCGGGCCTGTCCGAGGACGCCGTGAAGCGTTGGGCCGCGAGCTACTTCCGCGTTGCCTTCGCAAAGCGGGTGCACCAGCCGCAGAAGAACCTCATCGCCGCGCTTCGCGCGCACGGCTGGGACGTTTGGATTGTGTCGGCCTCCAACCGGTGGATCATTCAAGCGGGAGCGCCGTATGTGGGCGTGGATCCCTCACACGTCGTGGGTATCGACCTGGTGGTCCGGGACGGAGTGCTGACGGACCGGCTGGCGTACCCGGTCACCTGGGGTCCGGGAAAAGCGGAGGCGATCGCGCGTCTCATCGCACGCAGGCCCGACCTGGCCACCGGAGACAGTCGTGGCGATCTGGAGATGCTGATGAGCGCCCGTGGTCTGGCATTGCTGGTCGCCCACCCCGAGAAGGCATCACAGAAGCAGATGCGAACGCTCGCCCGGCGGCGAGGGTGGCTGGTGCAGCAGATGCCCTGAACGCGCCGAAGACTCGACTTCTCTTCTGACGTCAGAAAAGCTGCCGCTCCAGGATGCGCAGGATCTGCTCCGAGAGCGCTCGCGGAGTAAACGGCTTCACGAGATAGCCGGAGGCGCCCAGCTCGAAGAGCCGGACCATCTCGTCGGCGGCGGACATTCCCGTCAGCACGATCACCGGCGTGCGGTTCAATAGCGGGTCGGCGCGGATCGCGCGGCACGCCTCGGCGCCGTCCATCACGGGCATCATGATGTCGAGCAACACCAGGTCCGGACGCTCCTTGCGCGCCCGTTCGAGGCAGACCCGACCGTTGGCCGCCTCCATCACCTCGAATCGGCCCGACTGCTCGAGTACCTGGCGGATCAGTGCCCGCACTTCCGGCTCGTCGTCGACCACCAGCGTCTTGCACGGCGCGGCGCGCTTGGCGGACTGCACACTCGATTCTCCCGTAAGCGGGACCACGTCCGGGTCCGTTGCCGGGTCGTTCGAGTCGAGCGTCTTCACGGCCTCGAGCCTCGGGACCAGCCCCCGAATGCGTGAGAGCTGATACTCGATCTTCGTCCCAAGTAACCGCACCTCGGAGCCTTCGGGATACGGCTCGACCAGAAGCTCGGCACACATGGAGATGAAGTTCGCCGGAACGTTGATCTGCTGCGCCAGCGTGCGCGCGCAGCGGCGCAGGACGCGAAGGCACTCGGCGGCGCGAAGCCGTTCTTCCTCGCGTGCTCGCACCATCGCGCGGGTGAGGTAAGCTGTCAATCCCGGAGCCCCATCCCGGGTGTCCAGCACGCCGTCAGCTCCGGCGGCGAGCGAGGCCGCAACGAGATCGGAGCTGGGTGTTGGCGCCAGCACCCAGACGGGAACCAGCTCCCATCCCGGAAAACGGCGAATCGTCCGGCACAGATCCTCGGCCCCGGTCTCCGGCATCTCCCAGGCTAGCAGCACCGCCGCCGGCGCCCGCAGCCGCATCGCCGCCAGCGCCTGGGACGGCGATGCCGTCGCCTCGACGCGGAAACCGCTCTCTTCGAGCCTCTGCGTCAGCCCCAGACGCTGGTCCGCCGCCGGCTCGACGAGTACGACCGGTGAGGAGTGCTCGCCTTCCAGAGTCATCGCGTCCCCAGTATCGCACGTCCGGAGCGCTCCGGAGCAAGCCGGCCGAATCGACGAGCGCGAGTCGGGGTCACGCCTGAACTCGAAAGGGCCAACTGTGCGCGCCCGCCCGATCGGCCCCGGAACGCACGGGTGGCAGAGACGCCAGCCCTACCCGCCGCTCCTCATCGCCCCTGCCCTGGCTCCAGTCGAGCCTGAAGGCGGCGCCAGTTCGCGGCGGCACCCGGGTGCCCGGGCGAAATCTCCAGCGCGGCGCGAAAGTGCAAGCCGGCGTCCTGAAAGCGGCCCTGGCGAGCCCGGGCAATGCCCATGCTGTTGTGGAACTCGGCTGAGTTGGGGTTGAGCTGCAGCGCCTTCTGGAACTCCGCCGTGGCGCCCTCGGTGTCGCCCCCTTTGCCCAGCGCCAGGCCCAGGTTGTGGTGCGCCTCCGCGTGCTCGGGGTTCAGCTCGACGCACTTGCGAAAGTGCTCGATAGCCTGGGGCATCTGCTCCCGGCGAGCGTAGCAGGTGCCCAGGTTGTTGTGGGCGTCAGCCAGGTCCGGTCGGATGCGAAGAGCCTCCTCCAGATGCTGGCGAGACTCGTCCAGCCGCCCTTCCTCACTCAGGGCGAACCCCAGGTTGTTCTGCATCCAGTAGCTTCGCGGCGTCACTTCCAGGGCCCGCGAGAACAGCGTCACGCTGTCCCGCCAGGCGCCCGTCTGCGCCGCCGCGCGACAGCCGAGCAGGACCACCAGCACCAGTGCCACGCGTGGAAAGCGCCCGTCGCGTCGCGCCTCGGCCAGGCGAGCCAGTCCAAGCGCCGGGCCCAACATCGCCAGGTAGAGGTAGCGGTCCGCGACCGTGGAGTAGGTCTGAAAGTCGAACGGCACGAGCCCCAACACGGGCAGTACTCCTAGAGTGAAAAGAGCTGTCGAGGTGAGCGACCAGAGTCGGTTCGGAAGGGCCGCCAGCGCCAGGCCGAGCGCGGCCGGCGCCAGCCAGGAGAAGGTGAACGCGCCGCTCTGCATCACGTACTCGGCGCTGCGGCCGTAATCCGGCGAGAGCCAGATGGGCGCCAGCAGCTGCCTCAGGTAGAAGGCCAGCGCATCTGCGGCCAGCAATGGTCGAGCCCACAGCGGGGCTGTGTAAGCCATCTGGCTGTCCGCCTGCAGGAACTTGTTGATGACGATGGCAGGCAGCCCGATCGCGACCCAGGCGAGACAGTGGCGCCAGGCGCTCGCGGGCCGAGCCCCAACCGCCAGGTAGAGGAGACAGCCCGCAGCAAGCGGCGCCACTATGGCAGTCGCTTTTGCCAGCATCGCCAGCACGAAGACCGCGTACGACGCCGCCAGCCAGGGCGCCGCATCGCTGGCCATTGCCCGCCTCCGCCTGTTGGACGATGCCGGAGCCCCTCCCTGCGGCGTCCTGCGGGCCCACTCCAACAGAAGCCGGAGCGCCGCCAGTACCAGGAATCCGGAGAGCAGGTCCTTGGTGCCCGTGACCCACGAGACGGCCTCCGTCTGCACCGGGTGGAGGGCAAACAGGAGAGCGCCCAGCTCGGCTCCGCCCGGTAACGCCGAGGGGCTTCGCCGCTTCGTGGTTTCCGCAGCCGGTCCTCGAGGCGCCGTCCTGTTCCATCCCAGAACGCAGGTGAGAAGGCTCCAGACCACGAGAGTGTTGAGCGAATGCAGTAGCAGGTTGGCCAGGTGAAACGGCCGCGCGTCCAGCACGCGCGCTCCATGTTCCTGCTGCGTCATCGGCGCCATCAAGGCGATTGCGGCCCAGAACGTGTAGGTCACCGGGATGTAAAGGTGCTCGTAGGGCTCCGTCCAGAAAAGGGCCAAACGGCCTGCCGTGGGCGGATTGAGCAGCAGATTCTGAGAGACGTTGACCCGGTCGTCGAGTTGCACGAAGTCGAACGTCGCCGTGCGTCCAAAGGTCAACAACACGGCCGCGACGAGCACCATCGCCATCTTGCTGTCTCGACTCATCGGCAATCGCCCCCCGGGGCCGGCCGAGGATAGCACGCCCCGAAAGTGCCGGCGTCGCTCCGGTTCGGGTCCCCGTGGTAGAATTCCGGCTCCCAATGACCCAGCGCACGTTCAAGACTCTGAAGGTCCTCCTCGATGTAGCGGACATCCCGATCATCTACTTGGGGCTCCTGGCCAGCTACTACCTGCGCTTCTTCTCCGGGTGGTTCGACGTCAGCAAGGGAGTGCCCCCCATCGGGGCCTACGAGCGGACCTTTTTCGGTATCGCCTGTCTGTGGTACCTGCTGTTCTGGCTCGAAGGCGTCTACGCGATGCGCGGGCGGTTCACGCTCGACCAGTTCTTCAGGGTCCTCAAGACCGTGTTCATGGCCAGCGTGCTCTTGCTGGCGGCGGTCTTCTTCTTCCGCTCCTTCGCCTACTCGCGCCTCACGGTCGTCCTGGGTCTGCTCGTGACGACCGGGGTCCTGGGGCTATTCCACGTCGCCAAGCGACGTTTGCTCTTCCACCTCCACCACCGCGGCCTGGGCGTGCGCCGCGCGGTGATCCTCGGAGCCGGCGAACCGGTCCGCACCTGTTTCGAACGGATCGCTCGCAACCCGGAGCTGGGTATCCAGGTGGTCGGCGCGCTCACCGAGACTCCCGAGGTGCCCGATGGCTGCACGCGCCTGGGGGACCCGTCCGCCATCCGGCAGGTGCTGATGGAAAAGGACGTCGAAGAGGTGTTTGTTGCCTGGCCGGAGTACAGCGCTCGCCGCGTCATGGACCTCATCCAATCGGCCGACATGGCGGGCGTCACGTTTCGGGTCATCCCTGACGTGTACGGGCTGATCGCCAGCAGCGTCCAGCTTGGCGAGATGGCAGGCCTGCCGGTCATCAACATCGGACTGCTGCCGATCCACGGCTTCCAGGGCACCCTCAAGCACGCCTTCGATTTCCTGGCGTCCTTGCTCGGTCTGATCGTCCTGTCGCCCTTCCTGGCGATCGTGGCGATTCTGATTCGCCTGGAGAGCCGCGGCGACGTCATCTATAGCCAGGAACGCGTGGGCCTCGACGGCAAGCCGTTCACGATCTTCAAGTTCAGGAGCATGCGCAGCGACGCGGAAGTTCAGACCGGCCCTGTTTGGGCGGCCAAGGACGACCCCCGCCGGACGCGCGTGGGCGCGTTCATACGCAAGTTCTCGATCGACGAGTTGCCTCAGCTCTACAACGTCCTGAGAGGCGATATGAGCCTGGTCGGGCCAAGGCCGGAACGACCTCACTTCGTCCACAAGTTCAGCCGCGAAGTCCCCGATTACATGCGCCGCCATCACGTCCGGACGGGCATCACGGGTTGGGCGCAGATCAACGGATTGCGGGGCGAATGTCCCATCGACGAACGCACCCGGTCCGACATCTGGTACATCGAGAACTGGTCGCTGGTTCTGGACTTCGAGATCCTCCTGAAGACGATCTGGGTCTGCATCTTCAGACCCGAGGGAAACTGATGCTCCGCGAACAGGCCACGGTCTGGGTCCTGGAAGGAGACTCCGGAGAGGCAGCGGAGGCGCTGGAGCGCGCCGGCCACCGCGTGCTCGCCGCCAGCATGCTGCCCGGCCGGCAGAAGCCGCAGTTGCTCATCGCCGATATGGCGCATCTTGGCCCGGCGGGAATGCTGCACGTGAGGCAGGCGGTCGCGCAACAGCCGTTCCTGGTCCCCGTGCTGATCCATGTCTGGGAAGCGCACCTGGCCGCAGAAGCCGTAGGCGCGCCGGGACTGAGACTTCTTCTCGACCCGCTGTCGGTCGAGCAGGTCGTGGCCGAGGTCGATTCGCTGGCCCAGGAGCTGTCGCGTCCCGCGCCGCTGCTGGCAGAGGAACGCAGCATCGTCGCCGACTTGCCGTCCATTCCGGAACTGGTGCAGCCCGTGGTTGCCTACGTCGTGCGCGAGTGCCGGGAGGCTGGCATACCGGAACAGCAAACCTCGACTCCGATTCCGCTCTGCCTCACCGAGGCGCTCGTCAACGCCGTCGCGCACGGCAACCGCGAGGTCGTCTCGCGACGAGCGCGGATGCAGGCCCGGCTGACGGCGGACCGTTTCTGGTGCACGGTCGCCGACGAGGGCGAGGGCTTCGACCCCTCGCGCATTCCGCTGCCCACCGACGAGGCCAACCTGTTGCGCGACCACGGCCGCGGGCTGTTTCTGATCCGGCACTTCATGGACGAGGTGACTTTCAACGCGCGCGGCAACACCATCACGATGAGCAAGCGGGCGTGAGAGGCACGGCATTGGAGCGCCTGCGAGACCTATACCTGCGCAACGAGAAGCTCTGGCTGTCGCTGGCAGGCCTGGCAGAGTACGTCTTCGGGTACTTCGGAGCCAACGCCTTCACAGTCGGACGGCACGCCACGGCCCTGGATACGGCCTTCGATCGCGCCATCCCTTTCGTGGTGCCCTGGGTTTTCGTCTACAGCCTGGCCTATCCGCTTTGCTTCACTCCGGCCCTGTTCGTGCGAGAGCCGCGCCGCTGCCGCACGGTGTTCCTGGCGTTCACGCTTGCGATGGCCATGGGGGTCGGCACGTTCGTCGCTTACCCCGTGACGATGCCGCGACCGCCCGTCCCCCAGGGCGCGACGGGTTCGTGGCTCCTGGCGCTGACCTGGTCGATCGACAAACCCTACAACTGTTTCCCGAGTTTGCACGTGGCACTCGACTGGCTCGCAGCCCTCACCATTTACCCGAGCAATGCCGCGGCCGGCATCGGCGTCGGCATCATCGCCTTCCTCATCAGCGTCTCGACGATGTTCGTCAAGCAGCACTACGCGCTGGACGTACTCGCCGGGTTCATCGTCGCAGTGCTCGCCGTACGGCTGGCCGAGATCCCGGCGATGCGCTCGCTGGTTTCGGGCGACGCTTACGGCGGCCTCGACGACGGCCGCGAAGCGCAGACACTGCCCGCGCTTGACGAGTAGGCCCCGGTTCCGCTAGCGTTCACTGGCTGGCCAAGACCTGGCCGGGTACCGAAGAGGAGGGACTGGATGCTCTCGAGAAAGCTGGTGTGGCTGTTCGCCTTGCTGCTCATGCTGGCCCCCGCTGCGGCGCTGGCCGATTGTGACGATCACGACTCGTGCTGGCACCATCACGCGCACCATTGCTGGACGGTCCACTGCCACGGGCATCACCACTGCTGCGGACACCATCGACACCACTGCGAGCACGAACACGGCTGCAGCGCTTTCCACTTTCACTGCGACTCCGATTGTCACCACGACTCGCACGCTCACTGCTGCTCTTCGGGCGGCGAGCCCGCCTGCGAGGCCACCTCGAAGGACCGCGCGCCCGAACAGCAGCCTGCCGCCTGCGAAACCCACGGCGAAGATTGTCGCGACACCTACTGCCAGGCCCGCTGGTACTGAGTCGGAACAGAGGGGTACTCCCTCCGGTGCCTCATCGCCCGCCTGTGAACCGAGCCAACAGGCGGGCGATGATTCCCTCTCGCTCTTTGGCTTCCTTGAAGGCCTCCAGACTCTGCTTCATCTGAGCGACGTCCATCAGGGCGGAGTCTTCTCCCGGCGGCAGGCTGCCATCGGGAAAGCAGGGCGAATCCGGATCGGTCAACGCCGCGTTGAGCGTGTCGACCACGAACAGAAGCACCCGCTTCTGGGATAGCGGCGGGTTCTCGCAAAACTCGCGGAAGGCGTACTTCAGCGTCCGGAGATCCAAGTTGGGGTCGGCCCGGATCAGCGCCGAGGACGGGTGGTGGCCCTGGTTGCGACCCTGGTCGGTCTTGCCCGTCAGCATCCCCCGGCCCGTCTTGTAATCGATGATCAGGTCGTTATCGAGCAACAGCTGGTAATGCAGCACCCGGCCGGCCACGTCCTGCCATAGCGCCAGATCCATGTTCTCGCCCTGGAACCAGCGTTTCCGCAAGCCCGGTGTGTCCTGGCGAATGTGCTTCTGGCTTATCTCGTCGGGCATGTCCGTCCCCCCCGATACGAAGGGTGCCAGAATCGTGTACGGCGTGCAAGCGATCCGGCTGCCGGAAGCGAAGAAAGCTTGATTTAAAGCCGTCCTTCGGGCATAATGCCGGTACTGTAGTACCCACTTGAATCATAAAGGAGGCCGAATCATGGCCAAAATCATCAAATCGAAGAGTTCAACTCCCGCCAAGGTCAACGGCGGAAAGACGCTGCAGGCTGCTCCCGCGCCCAAAGCGGCCCCGGCAAAGCCAATCGCCGCCAAGCCAGCTGCCGCCAAGGCCGCTGCCGCGCCCGCGCCCGCCCCCAGGGGCGAAAACGGCAAGCACGTCGACCGCGACGCCATCGCTCGCCGCGCGTTCGAGTACTTCCAGGCCCGCGGCTGCCAGCCCGGCCACGAGCTCGAGGACTGGCTGATGGCCGAGAAGGAAATCCTCGGCAAGCCGGCTCGCCAGTAAGTCCAGGAGAAGGAAATGACCCGGAGCCGGTCCCGCAAGGGGCCGGCTCCTTCTTTTGGCGGCGCCCCCGCCCCTTTTACCGTTCGGCACGCGCCAGCAGCCGCGAAACCCCCTCCTCGAAGACCTGGGGAGGCGGCAGCAGGCTCACCACGACGAAACCCTCCGCGGAGAAGTCGAAGAAGTAGCCCGGGTGCACCAGCACGCCCTCCTCACGCAGCAGCTCCAGGACGCGATCCTCGTCGGTTCGCGTGCGAGGCAACCGCAACACGGCGGTCCATCCACCCTCGACCGGAAGGGCTTCGCACTGCCCGTGAGCGGCCACCAGCGGGCCTAGTTTCCGGAAGTTTGCGGCCACTCGCGAAGCGATCCGCTCTCGCACGGGGTTTTCGGCCCCTAACAATGCCGCCAGCGCGTGCTGCACCGGGGCGCCCACCGAGAGATACGTGTCCGCCACCAGTTCGAGGCGCTCCCAGGCTGCGTCCACAACGCCATCGGGACCGCTGGCGACAATCCACCCAAGCTTCAATTGCGGCAGGCCGGAAGCCTTGGAAAGACCGCCCAGGGCGAACGTGAGCGCCTCCCCTCCCCCGCAGAGCGTGAATCGGCGCGCTCGATCGGCCGTCATTGCATAGTCGTTGAACACCTCGTCGCTGATCAACGCCAGCCCGCGTTCCCGTGCGATGGCCGTCAGGGCGTCCAGCTCGGATTGCCGCACGAAAGAGCCGGTCGGGTTGTTCGGATGGACTAGAATCACGGCCCTCGTTCGAGAGTCGACGGAGGCCTCCAGCGCCTCCATCTCGATCGCCCACCGCCCGTGATACGCGAGCGCGTACGGCCTCGCCTCCACCGACTCCATCGACGCCAGGTGTTCGAACAGCGGATAGCTCGGCACCGGCACCAGCAGGTTGTCGCCGGGATCGCATAGCAGTTTGAAGAGGAAGGCATAAGACTCGGAAGTGCTTGCCGTCAGCATCACGCGCTCCGGCGGCACACTCGCCCCCCGCGCGGCGTACCAGTCGCCCACGGCCCTTCTGGCCCGCGGAAGCCCTTGCGGATGAGGCTCGTAGCGACAGCTCTCGCGACTGCCCAGGGCGGCCGCGATCCAATCCACGGGGTACTCGATCCCGGCTGCCGTCGGATTCGAGACCGTCAGGTCGAGCACCGGCGCTCCGGCGGCGCGCCGAGCCGCCAGCTCGCGCGAGAGCCGGTTAGGCTCCAGCGAACGGCCGAATCGCGACGAGAACCGGAAGGCTGCGATGGAGATTCCTCTCAGTGTTCGGGAGGCAGCGGCTTGCCGGTCCTGCCGCTCAGATACTGGATCTGGCCCCGGATCACGGCCAGGTCGGAAAAAAAGGTCTCGTGGAGGGCCGCGGCGTCGCCGGTGCCGGCCGGAGGTTTTCCGCGCCGCGGGTCGTACGGCCAGTTTCGAAGCAGCCGGTCCCGGAGCGCCACCCAGTCCGCCAGCGCAGCCTGTTCGGGGTCGGGTTCCCCGGCGGCGGGCACCGTCTGGCTCGTCTCGAAGGCCCGTTGCAAGGCCAGCGCCGACCGGATCATCTCGGCAGCCGGCGGCATGCGCGCGGCCGCTGCGCCGCCCATCCGCTCGAACGCCTGGGCCATCAAGACCCGCCGCTCGGCGACGGCGCCTGCGATCGCGAGGGCGTCGAGCAACTGTCGTACGGAATGGACCGTCTCCGTATTCGCAGCGGCCGGACTGGCCAGCGCGGGGAGCGCGTATCGCGCCAGTGCGGTCACGCGAGCTTGCAGGTCCGTCAACTCCTTGCCTCTCAGTCCCGGCCGGGTCAGCGCGAAGAGGCAGGCCACTCCGGAAGACACGCAGGGGTCGGCAGGTCCTTCGACTCTCTTGGCCAGGATAGGCGCGAGCCGGCCGGCCCGGCGCGCAACGCGGTCATCGAACGCGATCAACGCGCGATCCAGCACGCGGTCCTCGCGAAAGACGCCCTTCCAGATGTGCTGGTGTCGTTTCCCCTTCTGCGCCACGTTCGACAGGCCGCCGCGCAGGGACGTCCTCGCCGCGAGTAGCCCCGAGCCCAGCAGCCCCAGGGTGTGCCGCTCCGGGTCCGGAGCCGGGCCCGCGAGGCTTGCCTCTTCCCCGAGAGCCATCATGACGCAATCGGCATCTTCCTCCCAGAGGCGACCGAACCGTTCGATGGCCTCTTCGACCCGATCGCCATCGTCCCACCGCGGACTCTCGCCGAGCTTCCCGCCTTCCTCGAGGCGCTGCTCCAAGCACCTCTGCGCCTGATTCAAGGCCAAGGCGGAGTTGAACGGCGAGCCCGGACGCGGCCTTTGCGCTGCCGGAGCGGAAACGCGGGCCGGGGGTGCGGCCTCGCCCGCGCCGGGCGCCTCGGCGCGCCAGAGCAGCGCGAAAGCCAGAAGCCCGAGCGCGCCTGCGCCCGCGCCCGCCAGAAGTCTCGCAGGCGCACGCCGTGGAGTCGCCGGCCGCGGCGGCGAGCTCGGGCGCTTTCCGGCGCCGCTCGAGACACGCCGCCCGGGAGCTGCCGGCGAGGCTTCCGGCAGTGCGCCGTCGAGGGCCGCCAGGAACTGCCCGGCCGTCGCGTGCCTGGCCGCCGGGTCCTTTTCCAGCGCCTTCATGACGGCCGCGCAGATCCGCGGGGAAAACTCGAGCGCGCGCTCCGCCAACCCCGGAGGAGCCTGCTGCTGGTGCTTCATCAGGAGCACGATCGGGTTGGGGTCGTCGAACGGCCGCGCGCCGGCGATCATCTCGTAGAACTCGATGCCCGTCGCGTAGAGATCGGCCGCGGCCGTGGCCTTCTCTCCTCGCGTCAGTTCCGGGGCGATGTAGGGAAGAGTGCCCATCACCATCCCCTCCGCCGTCTGGTACTCGCGCTCCACGAGGCCCTTTGCCAGGCCGAAGTCGGCCACCTTTACGCGCCCCTCCCGGTCCATCAGCACGTTCTCCGGCTTCATGTCACGGTGCACCACTCCCATCTCGTGCGCGTGACCCAGGCCCGATAGGATCGCGTGGGCGATCCGCATGAACTCCGGGGGAGAGAGTTTCCCCTGGCGCCCCAGCAACTCGCGCAGCGTCTCGCCCGAGATGTACTCGTAGACGGTGTAGGGCACGTCGCCCATGAAGCCGAAGTCGTAGACCTCCACGATGTTCGGGTGGTGCAGCAGCGCCGTGATCTTGGCCTCGTAGAGGAACCGCCGGCGCGCGTCCTCGCCCTGGAACGCGAGCTGTTTGAGAACCTTGATCGCCACGGTCCGGTTCAGCGCGTTCTGGCGCCCCTCGAGTACGTACCCCCCTGCTCCCTGCCCGAGCGTCCTGACGATCGAGTAGCGCTCGAGGAACTCGTCCGTGAACTGGAAGAGAGGACTGCCGGTGGCCGTCACGCCCTCGATTCTATACCGCGCCGCGCCCGGCGCGCAGTGACAAACGACGCCGTTCAGTTATACTGTCGCCCAGCCTCGGAAGCCCTGCCGGCGTGGGGCTCGCCGCTTTCTGGTCCGAGGCGCAAGGAGGCGTGAGGCGTGAAGAACTTGCTCTGGGTCGATCTCGAGATGTCCGGCCTCGACGACACGAAAGACGTGATCCTCGAGGTCGCAGCCGTGGTCACCGACATCGCCCTCCTGCCCCTGGAGCGCTACCACGCCGTCGTGTTCCATCCGCCGGAGGTATTGGCTGCGATGCATCCGTGGTGCATCGAGCACCACGGCCAAAGCGGCCTGACTGCCGAATGCGCTCGGGGGCTGCCTCTGGAGCAGGTCGAGGAGCAACTGCTCGCGCTCTTTCGCCGCCACTGGCCTAACGGGGACTCGGCCGTGCTGGCCGGCAACAGCGTGGGCACGGATCGACGTTTCCTGATCCGCTGGATGCCCAAGCTCGGCGAACGACTCCACTACCGGGTTCTGGACGTCTCCAGCTTCAAGATAGTCTTCAAGAGCCGCTACGGCATCGTCTTCGACAAGGGCGAGGCCCATCGCGCCGTCTCCGATATCGACGAGTCCATCGCCGAGCTGGGACACTACCTGCAGCACGTCAAGATCGAGCGTTAGGAGTATAGTTCTTCTCGATGCCAAACGGCGATCCCGAGGTTTGTTGCCTGGTCTGCGGGATGTCCCTGCTCGAGGAGCGGCTCGCCAAATGCCCCGAGTGCGACACCTCGCATCATCAGGACTGCTGGGACTACAACGGCGGTTGTGCCACGTACGGTTGCTCGCAGCGGGGTTCGCGCCCGCCACAGAAGCTGCCCGGAAAGGTAGCGCCGCCTCGGCCCGCCCGGACTGCTTCCGATCGCTGGCGAACGATCATGGTGCCGGCCATAGCCCTCTGCGTTTTGCAGTACGTCACCCAAAACGAGCGCAACGCCGCCCGGCCCGTGCCGCCCAAGATCGTATCGAGCAGCCACCGCGAGCCTTCAGGGCATCGGGGGCTCCCGGAACAACCCGAAGTGGGCGCCGTCTGGCAAACCTGGCTCGAGGGCACCCCCCTCCCCGACGCCGTCGCCTCTCCGGTCGACGATGACGGTCCGGTCGTCGTCGCCGCGCAAAGCGAGCGCCACTTCAAGCTGACGGGGTTGGACCCCGGCCACGCGCAGATCCTCTGGACTCGCCGCTTCGAACGGCCCGAGAAGCCGTCCGATCCGGAACGAGAGTTTGCGGCCGCTGTGGTGGGCAACAGGGTGGCCCTGTTCATCGCCGGACGGGGATTGCTGCAGCTCGATCGCCAGACCGGCATGCACCTTCCGGATGTGCCGACCGGCCCGGCGCCGGCCACGGTCGAGGTGCTCGGCGTGGATCACCAGTCCGTGAGCCTGGGCGGTTCGGGCGGCGTGCTGCAGGTCGACTCCGGGGGCCTCCCGGATGCGAAGGAGGGGGTCGCCGTCAAGGCGAGTCCGCTTCCGCCGGAGCTGCACGTGCTGGGCGCAGGTCGCGACGCGGCGATTGTGCAGGACGCCGAGCTTGGCATCGCGCTCTGGGAGCTCGGCAGCAAGAAACCGCTCTGGACCACCCGGCTCGACCGGCCCGCCACCACCGCGCTGGTCCGGATGAACTACATCTTCGTGGGAGGAGAGAAGCTGTGGGCGTTCGACCGCTTCTCGGGCAAGCTGCTGGACGCCATCGGCTTGGCCGGCCCGGTTCGCCGCATCGACGAGCGCGCCTCGCGGCTCTACGCGATGGACTGGGCAGAGCACCTGACCGTCTTCGATCTCGACAGCCGCAATCGACTCTACGAGTTGCCCAACGTCGGGCGGTTCCAGTACCTGACCCAGACCGATTTCGTGCTGGGCGACGACGCCGAGGCCCGAGTGCTGTCGGCGGAGGACGGGCGACCGATCTTCCGAGGATTCCTGAGCGGCCCTCGGGGGCCGCGTCCGTCGGCGTTCGATCGGAGCCGGCAGTGCAGGCTCACGGCACAGAGCGGGCACGTGGTGCTGACCTCGCCCGAGTTTCCGGGAAGCCGATTCTGCGTGAGCGCGTTCCCGCTGCCTCCCGGAGGCACCTGGCAGCCGGCTCGATAGCCGCTACTTGAAGAGCAGGCTGGCCAGCGCGCAGAGCCAGCGCGCGGCTTCGAACTCGAAGGCGACGCGCGGCATCCGTCCCGTCAAGGCCACGCAGGCAGTCAGGGGCTTGAAGGGCAGAGGCAGCACCAGCGCGGAGCGGTATTGCATCCGGAAGATGGGAACGCTGCCGTTTCGGGCCCTGTAGAGCCTGGGCTCGTCGAGGTCATCGACCACGGCGCAGCCGCTCTCGAAGGCCGCCTCGACGGTGCTCTCCAGCCGCAGCCAGGTATGGACCTCCAGCTCCTCCTGGCCCGACTGCATCGCCGGCGGCCCTCCTCCCGGGTGGACCAGCCCGACCGCGGAGGACTGCAGGCGGCCAGCCATTTCCGCAGTCAACAGCTCCAGCGGGTCCTTCGACTCCAT
Source organism: Candidatus Wallbacteria bacterium (assembly GCA_016199905.1). Lineage (GTDB taxonomy): Bacteria > Muiribacteriota > UBA6191 > JACPRK01 > JACPRK01 > JACPRK01. Next base: position 2,171 of record JACQFU010000186.1, on the reverse strand, counting down.
TCGCGCCTCGGCCAGGACCCGCAACAGCTGCCGGGCATCTTCGACGCGTCCCGCCGGGTCGCGCGCCCCCGTCTCGGAAACGGTGCACGCCAGGGCGAGGTTTCCCACTTCCAGGAGATCGCCCTCCGCGAGCTGCGCCTTGAGGGTCTGGACGCCGTTGACGCGCGTGCCCAGGCTCGAGCGGGCGTCGATGGCGTCGCAGCCGGTCGGAGTGGGCACCAGAAGGGCGTGGCGGCGGCTGACGGCCTCCATGGGAACGCGGATGTCGCACTCCGGGCCGCGGCCGATCCAGAGCGGCCGATCGACGGTCACGGAGACCCCTTCGCCGTGCACCGCGAGGCGCTTCGGCCGGTCGCCCGCCTGGCTGGCCTCGAGACCGTCCAGGACGATCCACCCTCCCCCCTCCAGCGCCTGAGGCACCAGAAAGCACCGGCCCGGGTTGTCGCCCTCGCCGAACAGGTTCTGGCGCACCCAGCGCGCCTTCGACGCCCCCGCCACCAGCGCCAGCGCAGGCAGCGCCGCCTCCAGGGCCTCGGCGGCAGACTCCGCCGGGAGCGCCCCAAGAGGCACGGGTTTCAAGTCCTCGACAGGCTTCGACACCGGGACGAACTTCAGGTCGCCAGGGCCCTTGGCGAGCGCCGGGTCGATTTCGTACACCATCTCCATGTCGCCGATGGCCAGCCGGGATCCGGGCTCCAGCGGGCACTGCTCGACCAGGCGGCCGTCGACGTAGGTGCCGTTGCTGCTGCGCAGGTCGATCACCTGGCAACCCGTGGGATCGGTCGTGGTGACGATGGCAGAGTGGGTCCGCGAGATGGTGCCGTCGCCCGTGAGCCGCAGGTCGTTGCTGTCATCGCGGCCGACCAGGACGGCGCCCTGCTCCGGCAGCGGCATGCGCACCCCACCGGCGCGCAGCCAGGAGGCCGGTTTCCGGTCCGGCGGTAGAGAGGCCTGGGCAAGGCGGGCCGGGGGCTTGGCCAGTCCGGAGAGCGGTTCGATCTGGCGCGCCACCTCGGAAGCCACCAGGGGCGCGGCGGTGGCGAAGGGCCGCCTGCCGCGCGTGCGGGTCAGGACCAGCGCCGCGCCCTTGGGCTGCAGCTCGACGGCGATCGCGCCTGCCACGACGGCCAGCGGCTCGCCTGCGCGGAAGGTCGCGACTCCAAGACTCAAATCCTCCAGCAAGTCCGCAGTCACGGCGGGGCCTTTGCCGCTCACGGCCGACTTCACCAGCGCGTCCAGGTGACGCGAGGGGATTCCGCTGGAGCGCATCCAGCCGTGCGACTGGTGGCGGCTCACCTCGACCAGCGTCGCCACCACGCTCGACGGGTCCTCTGCCGTCCAGACGAGCGCGCCGGCGTGGGCGCTCGTCAAGGTGATCGCAGCCAGAAGCGCGGCCTCAGCCCGTTCCTCGGCCGTCGAGAGGCGAGCCAGGACGCAGCCCAGAGAAAACGCTCCGGTCACGGGATCGTCCGGCGCCCCCAGCAGCGCCTGCAATGGCATCGGCAAGAGCGCAGCCGCCGGCGGATGCTCCTCGACCGCCACGGGCTGGTCGAGCACGCTCAGTCTCATGTCCGGCTCGATGACGGCGTGGGCGACCGCGTTGCGGCCCACCTTCAGCGCGCCGGCTCCGGACAAGTCGACCACGTGCAGCTTCTCGTGGAAGGTCGTGACCAGCACGAGGGGGTCGCGCACGTCGGCCCGGCTCAAGTCGAGATGGCACAGCTCGGGCCACCCCACGACTCCGAAAGCGCCAAACCGGGTGTCCTGCCGAAGGATGCGCAGCGTGTGCTCGCGATAGGGAAGCACCGCCGCCCCGCGGCCCGAGTTCCAGAGCGAGAGGTCGTCCAGCGCGGCCCCGAGCGAGCCCAGCTTGTGCGCCAGCTCGTCCTGGTCGAGCGCCGCCCTCTTGCCCCAATCCAGGCGGATCACCTTGGAGTCCTCCCGATAGAGCGTCAACTCCACGCTGTCGCCGCTCTTCCTTCGGGGGGCCGTGACCTTGTGCGCGCCGGTCACGGCCGAAACGACTCGAAGCAGCTGCCGGCTCTTTCCAGTCTCGGACTCTTCGCCGGCGTAGGCGCGGCCTGCCTCGATGGCCTTGCGGACCTGCCGGGTCAGGTCGGGACCGAACGCCTCGAAACCGACACGGCCAGGCCGGTGGTCCATCCGCACCG
>JACQFU010000185.1 GCA_016199905.1 Candidatus Wallbacteria bacterium | reverse complement strand
TGGGGCCCCGTCCGCGACGTCTTCTCCCAGACGACGGACGCCCGCACCCGCGGCTACACGGCCAGCCGCTTCAGCTTCAACCGTCCCGGCGGCCGGTGCGAAGCCTGCGAGGGCGCCGGCACGGTCACCATCGAGATGAACTTCCTGCCCGACGTGGAGATCCCGTGCGAGGCCTGCAACGGTCGCCGATTCAGCCGGGAGACCCTGGATGTGCGCTACAAGGGACGAAACATCCACGAGGTGCTGGAGATGACAGTCGAGGAGGGGATCGACTTCTTCGAGAGCTTTCCGCCGATCCGCCGGCGGCTCGAGACGCTGTCGGAGATAGGGCTGGGCTACGTGCACCTGGGGCAATCTGCGACCACGCTCTCGGGAGGCGAGGCCCAGCGCGTGAAGCTGGCGCTGGAGCTGGCGCGCGTAGGCACGGGCCGCACGCTCTACATCCTCGACGAGCCGACGACGGGGCTGCACTTCGCCGACATCCGGATGTTGCTGGCCGTGTTGGATCGCCTCGTGGAGCGGGGCAACACGGTCATCGTCATCGAGCACCAGCTCGACGTCGTCCGGTTCGCCGACCACGTCATCGATCTGGGCCCCGAGGGCGGATACGCGGGCGGCGAGATCGTCGCCACCGGGACCCCCGAGGAGGTGGCCCGCAATCCCAAGAGCATCACCGGGTTCTACCTGGCCCAGGCGCTGGGGCTGGCGCCTGCGGGCCGTGCCGGGATCTGATCAGCGCAGGTAACCGAGCTTGCGCAGGTCGTCGGAGGGGCCTTCGCCCGGGTCGGAGGCCGCCCGGCCTTGGACGACGTCGCCCCCCAGCGTGCGGTACATCCGCGCGAAGTGCGAATGGAGCCGGCTGGAGAGAGCCAGGTTCTCCGGCAAGGAGTCGAAGAGGTTGTGCGTTTCCCCCGGGTCCGTTTTCCAGTCGTAGATGGCCACGTCGGGCTCGTGCTTGGTGAAGGGATAGACGTGCATCGTGACGTGGCGCCCGCCATCCACCATCGAGTAGTCCCCCTCGGTGAGCAGCATGGTCTGCCGCTCCGTGAAGGCCGGCCGCGAGGTGCCGGCCGTGTCCCCGTCGAATCGGGGCACCAGCGAGCCGCCGTCCATCGTGCCCGGGTTGGCTGCCCTCGCGAAGTCGAGCAGCGTAGGCGCGACGTCCAGCAAGCTGACCGGCTCGGTGACGACCACTCCTGCGGAGACCGACGGTCCCGAAACGATCAGCGGGACGCGGATCTGCTCCAGGTGCATGTCGGAGCCGTGGCCCAGCTTGCCGTGCTCGCCGAAGGCTTCGCCGTGGTCGCCCGTAACCAGGACGATCGTCCGGGACCGATTCAACCCGCCCAGCAGGATCGCCATCCCGTCATCCGTGTATCGGACCTCGCTGTCGTACAGAGCGAGGGCGTGCTTGCGAACCGCAGGAGTGAATTCATCGAACGACTTCAGAACCTGATTGGCGTCGGATCCGATCGAGAAGTCGGGCGATTCCTTCGGGGCCGGCTCCGGATGGAACTGGGCGTAATAGGGCTTCCGGTTCTCGTAGGGATAGTGCGGGTCGAGGAAGTGGACCCAGAGGAATCGAGGCTTCGCGGCGGGCTTGCGCAGCCAATCCGCCGCGGCCCTGGCCAGCTCGACGGCGTCGGCGGAGGCGCAGTCGGCGTTGGGGCTCCAGTTCCCAATCATGCTGCACATCCATTGGCGGGCCGCGAGGACGAACCCCAGGATCGGCCGGTAACCGAGGAAGACCTCCGGCACTCGGGTGTCGTAGAAGTCGAAGCCGCGGGCCAAGCCCAGAGCCGGCGCCGAGAAGGTGATGGCGACAATCGCGCAGGTTTGATAGCCCGCGGCGCGCAGCTGTTCGGCCACCGTTGAGATGCCATCCCTGATCGGCGAGTAGGAGTGTGTCGCTGCGTGGCGGCTGGGATGCAGGCCGGTGAGGAGCGTGGCCACACTGGGGAGCGTCCAGTTGGCCGTGGCAAGGGCGCTTTCGAATCGCACTCCCGAGCGCGACACGGCATCCAGGATGGGGGTCGTCTTGGGCCCGTAGCCATAGCAGCCGCAGTGGTCCGCCCGCAGGCAGTCGACGCTCACCATGACGATGTCGGGAGCCGGCGAGGCAACAAGCGCGGGCGCCGCCACCAGAAGCGCGAAGGCGCCCGCGAGCACCGTTCGCCATACGCGCCGGACCGCCCCCCCGACGGCAGACTCCGCAACCCGGAAGTGTGTAAGCATCGAGAGTGCCGTTGGCGACGGCCCTGCGGAATCTACTGGAAGCAGCCCGCCGAGCGCAATGGCTGGTTCGGAAAGAACCGGCTACGCCGGCCGGCGCTTGCGCGCCCGAGCCCGCCCTCGGTAGGGTGTCGGCAGTTCTCCAGACTTCCCCGGCAGGACAGGCCCGCGCCCCTGCCTGGCGGCCCCGTTCAGGGAGGCCCTCCCGAGTGTTCGCCGCTCCGGCTCGCGCAGGCCAGCGGCGATTGGAAGATGAACGTTCGAAGACAACTCTTTCGCATTTCCCGAGCCGGCCGAGATCGCGCGACCACACGAACGACGCCGCTCTGCATCGCCGTGCTGGCCTGGCTGCTCGCCGTTCTCTGCGGCGCCTTCGAGCGCCCTGCCGCTAGTTTGCCCGAGGCCCGCGTCACGCTGACGGTGCTGAATGGCGGAGATCGCGAGCGCGCCCAACCCGAGAGCAAACGTGACAAAGCAGTCGTCGACTCCGAGGAAGAGCTGGCCGCCGGGGCCTCGTTTCGAGTGGTTCTGGAAGCGAGGGCCCGCGGGCCGTTTCCGGGGCCCGGTCAGCGGCTTCGCGTCACGTTGCCTTACTACCACGGTTACGCCCCGGCGAGCATTCCGCAGGGCGATCGGCCCGGGAGCGCAGGGTACACACGCATCACGACCGGCCCCGCGGGCGCGAGCATCCGCTTCATCGATCCTCACCTGGCACCGGTCGTCGACGTCACTGCTCCGGCTGAATTCGACGTCGTCTTCGATCGGCCGATGGGCGCCGGCGAGTCGTTGCGGGTCGTATACGGGGACGGACCTGAAGGCGCCGCCATCGCCTCCGAGCTGGCCGTCTCCCGGCAGGCGCCTGGCTACAAGCCATTCCTCTGCCGGCTGGTCGACTCCGGCGGCGAAGCCGGCGCGGTTCTAGCGCGGGCCACACCGTCGGTCCGAGCCGGACCGGCCAGGTCGCTGCGAGTGATCGCGCCCACGGTCGTGCGACCAGGGCAGCCTTTTCGAGTGCGGGTCGTCGTTCTCGACCGTTTCGGAAACCGCGCCGAGTCCTTCAGAGGTGTCGCCGCGATTTCCGGCCCGGGGCTGCAAGGTCGAGTTCCTCTCGGAGAGGCCGAACGCGGCGCAGGCTTGGCGAGCCTGCTCGCTCCGCCGGAGGAAACGATCCTGCGGCTGGGGGCCCGCGCGGGCCGGGAGCCGACGGTGGAGGGAACCAGCAATCCCGTGCTGGTGCGCCGAGGAGGCGACCGCGTCTTCTTCGGAGACCTGCACGTGCATACGGGCGAGGCGTCGTGGGACGCCTATGGCAGCCTGGACGACGTCTTCACTTACGCGCGCGATACGATGGGCCTCGACTTCGTAGCCGGTACGGACCACGATGGCGATATCTCGGCGGACGGCTTCGCTCGACTGTGCGCACTGGCGCGGCATCACGAGTCCCCCGGCCAGTTTGCGGCCTTCACCGGATTCGAATGGAC
>JACQFU010000184.1 GCA_016199905.1 Candidatus Wallbacteria bacterium | reverse complement strand
CGAGTAGCCCAGACGCAACTGCTGGATGAGCGTCGGAGGAGGGGGCGGGGCCGGGGCACCAGCCTTGGACCCGTCCGCCGCAGCGGTCGTCTCCGCAGAGCGCTCCGTCGCTTCCAGCTCGCGCAGTACCTCGTCGAGCGTCGTGCCGCCGGCTGCCGGCGACTTGGAGAGTTTCGAACGTTCCTCCGCCAGAATCCGGTCGACCTCCGCCTGCACGCCGGGAGTCACGGCTGCCAGCGCTGGATAAAGCCGTGCCGCCTCCGACGGCCGCGCCACGGCAACAGCCAGCAGGGCGGTCGCGGCCAGCGGGAAACCCAGTCTCAACAGTTTGCGACGAATCGGTTCGACAGGAAACCCCTTCCCGGCGAAAGAGCGCCAGTGGTTCCTATTCGATCATCGGCCGGCCGCGCTGGACCGGTGACTGGTCAGTAAAGCTCTTCGAGCGGCTGCCGCCTCACGAAGACGCCGTGGCCGGGTTGGCCGAGGAACTCCTCGCCGCGCCGAACGATCTTGCCTCGTGACACGGTCGCGAAGACGCAGCCTTTGAGGGCGAGCCCGTCGAAGGGCACCAGATCGCTCACGGTTGCAAGCGTTTCCCGCGACACCGTCCAGTCGCGCTCCGGGTCCAAGAGCACGATATCGGCGTCGCTGCCGATCTGCAGGATGCCTTTTCCCGGGAACAGCCCCGCCACCATCGCCGGGTTGGTCGAGGTGACCTGCGACAACCGCGACATCGTCATCCGCCCCCGCCGCACGCCCTCGCTGAACAGCAGGGGCAACAGCAGCTCCACCCCGGGCAGGCCGGCGTCCAGCTCCAGAACGTCTTTTCCGCTTGTGCCCGCTTTGGCCCTGGCCCTGTGCCCGCTGGAGACGACTTCGATGTCGCCGCCGGCCAGCGCGTGCCAGAGTTGCTCGCTCTCCACGGCGGTCCTCAGCGGGGGCAGCACGGCAAGCTCCGGCCGCTCCTCTCCCAGCAGCGCTCTCAGCAAGTAATGTGGTGCCGTCTCGCCCGTCACGTTGATCCCGCGCGCTCGCGCCTCCGCCACAGCCGCTGCGGCCTCGGCACCCGACACCGGTCCGGCGAGCAGGTTCCCGGTCACCAGCTCGGCCAGCGCCGCCACTCGCCGAATGCCCTCCGCTTCCGCCACGGCCGGGAACACCTCGGACAGTCGCCGGGCATCGGCCAAACCGTCCGGACGGAGCCGGGCCGCCACCGCGCTTGCCACACCCGCGTTTCCCGGCCGCGCGATGACGGTCGCGCCGACCTTCGCGGTTTCGTGCAGAAGCTCGTAGAGCGCGGCATCGGCCAGGGCAGACAGGCCGGCGATGCAACTCGGGGCGAGCTGGACCTCGAAGGTTGTGATGCCTTCCGCGACCGCCTCCCGGATCTCCCGGCGCACCGCCTCGCTCCAGACCGCGGGTGCCGCGTGCAACGCAAAGTCGACGTACGCTCGTCCCGCAGCCTCGGACTTGCGCACCTCCAGCGACTGCAGGAGCGACTTGCCCGGGAGCTGGGGCGCGCAGTCGACGATGCAGGTGACGCCGCCTCGAGCGGCAGCGCGGGTACCCGACTCGAAATCGTCGGCCGCGCCCAGGCCGATGTGCGTGTGCAGGTCGATGGCTCCGGGGAGCACGAACATCCCGCGGGCTTCCAGGACTTCCGCCGAGCCTGGCTCGATCTTGTCGGCGAGCTGCACGATGCGGCCGCCCTCGATGCCCAGGTCGGCCTCGAACTGGGAACCCGGTCCGACCACGACGCCGTTCTTGATGACGAGATCCATCTACTTGCGGACCTTCACCAGTGTCAGGTCGTCGAACCAGCTCGACGTGCCTTTGGGGAAGGTTCCGGTGGCGACGACTCTGACGTACCGAACGTTTGGGGGCAACGAGAAATTGTTGCCGCTGGAGAAGACCAGGCCCTGGTAGCGAGTCCACTCGTGCGGGACGAACACCTGGCAGGCCGCCGGGAAATCCGTTCGGAGCAGCTTCTTCTTCTCGTCGTAGTAGCGCAACCCCAGCGACGTGCGCACCCGCGGATCGCTCGAGCGCAGATAGCACGAGATCAGGTAGTCCTGCTCCGGATCGATCGGGGCCATCGGGCCTGCGGCCTCGGCGGGGCCGTCGGCCGCGCCCGCTGACAGGCGCAGGCAGCGCTTCCCGGAGGCGGCGTCGCCGGCCGCAACGGCCGCCACACCTTTGGCGACTTCCCAGCCGCCGGGCAACTCGCCCTCGGTCTCTTGCGCCTCGAATCCCCCGTCCTCAATCAGATTTCCTTTCAGTTCCAGCTTCGTGTAGACCTTGCCGTGTCCGGCGGCTTCGCCCAGCTTGTCGTCCGGAGGCGTGGCGGCCAGCTGCAGATGCGACAGATCGATGGCCCCCTTCTCGTACTTGAAGTCGTAGCTGATGTGCGTCGGCTTGCCCGGCGGCACTCCCAGCTCTGCCAGGCGTTTCTTCGCCAGCTCGATGCGCTGGGGAGTCGGCGGGTGGGTGTTGAAGATGCTGGCCACTCCGCCTGACTTGGCTTCGTCCTTGTCGATGGTGGCCATCTTCTCGAGAAAACGAACGGTGCCGTTGGCGTCGTAGCCTGCGCTTTTCACGTAGGCCATCCCGACGGAATCCGCTTGCAGCTCCTGACCCTGTCCGTAAGGCAACACGGGAATCTGCGACATCAATTGCCCGGCCATGAACGCGTCGCTTCCGCCTCGGATCGTTGCCAGGGCGAAGAGCATGCTCGAGATCATCTGGCGCTTGGCGCGCTTCTCGATGTGGTTGAGGCGAACGTGAGCGATCTCGTGGGCTATCACGCCGGCCAGCTCGTCGTCGGTCTCGACGAACTCGAGCAGACCCGTGGTGACGTAGAGCTTCTCTCCGGGTGTCGCGAAAGCGTTCACCACGTCCCACTCCAGGATCGTGATTGCGCTGCCCTTCTTTCTGTGGTCCTTCCGGCCGCCGTCGTCCTCAGGCAGATTCCGTTCTTCGCGGCGGTCGCGCTCCCGTTGCTCGTCGTCGGAGAGCTGGGGCATCACGGGAAGATTGGCGGCGCTGGCGATACGGCTGAAGATAGAGCTGACCCACTTGCGCGCGTTCGGGTTCTTGTAGATGGGAATTCGCGGCGGTCCGCCGTAGAAATTGCGCGGTAGAGGAGCGTGCACCTCGAACTCCTGCGGCAGCCGCGCGGAGTTGGAAAACGGCGGTCGAGCCAGCACGGGTGCCAGGCCCAGGACGGCCAGGAAAACGCCGGCGAGCAGGACACCCTCGAGGATCCGCGAACGGTAGCGTGAGCTCATTGCTGGAAGGGAGGATTCTACCACGCGGAGCTTGCGAGGAGCATTCCGCGGGGAGGGCGGAGACGGAGGATGGAACGATTTGGGGACTCCTGGCCCGGGCTCGCCGCTATCCCAGTTTCGACGCCTGCTTGATCGGGAGGCGATCGTCCCCCTACTCTGGCCGGGTGGTGCAAGTGCGCGGATGCAAGCGGGTGGAACAGCGTGGCTGCTGACTCGCCGTCAGGTGAGAAGGTGATCGCGCAGCGCACGGGGTTCTTTGCCCGAAGCGGTCTTTCGCAGGCGATGGTGCTCGTCTTCGCGCTCTACTGCGCCGCCACGCTCTGGATCGTCGCCACTGACCGTGAGGACTACCAGTGGGACTTCCGAACGTACTATCTGGCCGGGAAAGCGTTCGCGGCGGGGGACGATCCGTACGTACTAAAGAGTCTGCAGAAGCACTCGGAACCGAACCGGGTAGTGGATAAGCCGTTCCTCTATCCGCCTCTGACGCTTCACCTGTTCGCGGCGGTGGCGAAGCTCTCTCCGGCGCAGGCCTACGAGATTTGGTTGGCCGTGAAGTTGGCGATGCTCTGCGGACTGCTCTGGCTGTGGCATCGCGACTTGACCCCGCTGAGGCCGGCGGTCCTCACGGTGCCTTTCATGCTGTTGGCGTTCAACGCAGCGCTCTTCTGGGACCTGGAGGCGGGGAACGTCACGATCCAGGAGCAGTTCCTGATCTGGCTGGGCTTCGCCTTCCTGCTGAGGGGAGGGCTGTGGCGATTTGCGATCTGCATCGCGCTCGCGGCGCAGTTCAAGCTGTTGCCACAGTTGCTGTCGGTAGCGCTGCTGCTGCTGGAGCCTCGCCGTGGACTGCGGCCGTTCCTGGCGAGCTGGGGTCTGTTCGGCATAGGGCTGGGTGCGGGAACAGCCCTTTATCCCGGCTATACGAGAGAGTTCTTCTCGGCGGCGGCGGGTCTGGACGAGCTGGGGCATACCAACCCGTGCTTGCGGGCGCTTGTCGGGGATTTGCTCCTGCAGGCGCACCTGCCTGCAGGGCTGGCGACGGCTATCTACGCGCTGATGGTGATCGTCATCGGGGCAGCGGCGATTCGAGTCCTGGACCGCCGGCGGTCCGAAGACGGCTCGCGGGACAATCGGTTCGTGTGGGCCTACCTCTGTCTGACGTTTGCGCTCGCAGCGCCACGGTTCAAGAGTTACGCCTACATTCAGGTCCTGGGACCGGCGCTCTACTTCCTTAGACTCCCCGTGCCGCCGGGGTACATGGCGCTCGATCTCGCCCTGGCGGGTGCGCTCTTTCCGAACGCGTTCAACCCGATGCCAGGCCGCGCTTTGATCGATCTGGTGCAGAACTACTCGCCCTGGCTGGGCGTGCTGCTCCTTTGGCTGCGGGCCAATGCCTCCGCGCGGATGGGCGTGGAGACGGCGCCGGCCATCGTCGACTGACGGCTGCGCAACCGGCGCATGAATCCTCCGGCAGTCGCGAACAGGTCGTATACCCAGCCCGCGGCCCTTCCATAACGCCGGGACAAGTACTGCTTGCGGGAGGCTCGCCAGTCGGCCGCACGATCCCGTCCGCTGGCGGCGTAGCTGGCCCCTCCCGAGTGGGAGTAGCTCACACCGGGAACGAGACCCGACGGCACGCCGCGTGCCCGGAGCCGCTCGCAGAGATCCACGTCCTCCATGTACATGAAATAGGACTCGTCGAATCCGCCGACTCTTTTGAAGTCCGGGCGGGGCAACATCATCAAGCTGCCTGCGATCCAATCGACCTCGATGCAGCCGCCTGCTCTCCGGGCTCGGAGGGGCCCGTGCGCGCGCGGGCCGCCATCGCAAGTGCCTCCCAAGACAGCCGATCCGGCCGCCGCAGCTTCGAACAGTCGGGTCAGCCCGTCGATGCCGAGTTCCACGTCCGGATTCAGGAACAGCAGCCACGGCGCGTTGCCGAGCGCCGCCCCTCGGTTGGCCGCGGCTCCGAAGCCCAGGTTTTGCTCCAGGCACAGCACCGTCGCCGCCGGCTCCAGTGCCGCCAGGAACCGCGCCGATTCGTCCCCAGAAGCGCTATCGACCATCAAGAACCCCGCATCCAGCGCCGCCGCCCAACCGGAGAGCGACTCCACCAGGCGCCGGACCAGTTGCGGCGTCCGGTAGTTCACGATCACGATATCCAGCGCCCGCACGTCTCCCAGGATACAGCGCGATGGACTCTGGGGCGCCTGCTTCCGCTCCTTGACCGTATTCGGCTCGGCTGCTATCTTGCCTGCCTCTGGAGGTGCCGAGCTTGGCCGAAAAACCGAAAGTCCTCGTCGTCGACGACAGCGGTTTCATGCGCTTGGCGCTGAGGCAGATCCTGTCGAAGAACGGCTTCGAGGTGGTCAGCGAAGCCGCGGACGGCGTCGAGGCCGTGGAATATTGTCGCCGGAGCCGCCCCGATCTCGTAACGATGGATATCTTGATGCCCAACATGGACGGGCTCGAGGCACTTCGCCAGATCAAGGCGATCGATTCTTCCATCAAGGTCGTCGTTGTGAGCGCCATGGGCCAGCGCAAGAACCGCGTTGCTGGTGCTGCTGACGGGAATGATTGCACTCGAGTACGGCACCGTGAAGGAGCGCCGGCAGCAGGCCGTTGCGGCCGAGGAGGTCCACCGCATCCGCGACACTGTCGAGGCCGCCCGGCTCATCGCACCCGGCGACGATCGAGTTCCCTCCGAGCTCGGCAGCCTAGCGGCTCTTAGGGGGCAGGAGCTTCTCGATCCTTGGGGGCGGCCCTACGCCGTGGACGTGACGGGACCGTTCATATTCTCGGCGGGCCCGGACGGAGTCGCGGGCACGGCTGACGACATCACGGCTGCCCTGTCTCCGGTCCGGCCCAGGCTCAAGCCATCGCCGCGGTAGCGCAGCCCCCGGCGTCACGCCGCCAGCGGATGTGCCGCACCAGCCTCGGCAATCAGCCGCTCCATCTCCTGGTTCGACTGGACGGACCCGATCCGGTGGCGCAACTGGGAGGCGCCGGGATGGCCGGTGAAGTACTTGACGAGGTGCCCTTTGAGTCCCCGGTAGCAGCTCGGATCGTCGCCATAGAAATCCAGGGCGCGCTTGAAGTGTCGGGCGGCTCCCGCTACTTTTTCCCACCAGCTCGGCTCCGGGTCGAGCTGCCCCGTGAGGAAGAAGCTCTTGATGCGACTGAAGATCCAGGGGTTGCCCAGGGCGCCCCGGGCGATGCCGACTCCGTCGCAGCCCGTTTCGCGGAACATGCGCAGCGCGGCCTCCGGAGTCGTGACGTCGCCATTGCCGATGACCGGGATGGGGCATGCCGCCTTCACCCGCGCGATGACCTCCAGGTCGGCGTAACCCTCGTAGAGCTGTTTGCTCGTGCGGCCGTGAACGTGCACCTGAGCACATCCCGCAGCTGCGGCAGCCTGGGCGATTTCCGGGGCGACGATACTCTTGGAGTCCCAGCCGGTGCGCATCTTGATCGAGACAGGCAGCCTCACGGCCCGGGCAACTCTTTGGAGCATCCGGCTCACGGCGTCGACGTCCCTCAACAGCGCGGCGCCGGCTCCAGGACCGGTGATTTTGGGCATTGGACAGCCCATGTTGATGTCGATTCCATCGGCCTGGCCGAGGCTTTCGATGTAGGTGGCCGCGTCGGCAAGCTCGCCTGCATCGCATCCGAACAACTGCCAGACCACGGGCCGCTCGCCGGGGAAGCTGCGAAGCATGGCAAGAGTTTTCTCGTTCCGGTGACAGATGGCCTTGGCGCTCACCATCTCCGCGACCACCACGTCGGCGCCGCCTTCATGGCACAGCGCCCGGAAAGGCGGGTCCGTAAAACCCGCCATGGGGGCCAGCACCAGAGGCTTCGAACTGTCTTGAAACATTTCGGACGCGCCGTCGTATGGAATCATGGCCGCTTCCCTGGGCCAAGGTGCCTCAATAGGAAAAAGTAGAATGATGGAGGAGGAGTCATGAGGAACGGAAACATCGGGCTGATGATTCTACTGGCAGTGGCCTGTAGTGTCAATCTGCAGGCCCAGAGCGTGGGTGCGACTGCCGCTGCAACCCGGGCCAGCCTTCTGGGAAACGAGGGCGGACAGCCGCCGCAGCCCGGCCCGCCGCCCAACGCCACTCCCGAGTTCCTTATCGCCGAAGGCAACGCGCTGCTGGCCGCCGGCTACGTGGACGCCGCGCTGCAGGACTTCGGGAAGGTCATCAACGTGGCCCCGGATTCCTCGCCCCTGGTCAGCAAGGGTTGGCTCGGCCTGGCCAAGTGTTATTCGGCCAAGGGCAACACCGAGCTAGCCAAGACCAGCCTCGAAGAGGTCCTCTCCCGCAACAACGATGCGGACTCCGTGGCTGCCGCCCGAGGCACCTATGGCGACCTCAAGGGACGCGCCGATCTGGCCCTCGCCCAGGCCCAGCAGAGCCTGATGTACTGCCAGTATCGCTACTACAGCATTTCCATCTTCAACTTCATCAGCAAGTACTTCGCGTGGCGCGATCTCAAGAACGCCGAGCAGCAGGTACAGCAGGCGCAGCAACTGAGCGATGGGTTCAACCCGCGCTACTTGATCGCGCCCGTCGGCAGCGGCGCGGGCCAGCGCGCCTCGGACACCTACCAGCTCACGCCCTCGCAACTCGATCAGCTTTTGCAGCGCGTGCCCACGGACGGTTCGGTCGGCGCCGGGACAGTCGTGACGGGCGTGAATCGACCCGCTGCGTCTGAAACGGCAAGCGCCTCGACGCCCGCGCAGCCGGCCGTCTCCTCCGGCACAGCGGCATCCTCCAGGGCCTCGAGCACCGGTGCCGCGACTCCGCCGCCGGCCACCTCCGCCGGTTCCACTGCTCCGACAGTCACGGCGGCTCCCGCCGACGACCTGAAGACCAAGCGCGATGCCTACCTGTCTGCCTACAAGGATCTGCAGACAGCGGTCGCATCCGGGGACAACGCTGCGATGCAGGCGGCCACCAAGTCCTTCCAGGATGCCATGAAGGCCTACGAGGCCGCGCGCCGCCGGGCCGAGTCTGCGCAGTAGGAGGCCGAAGGCCGTCGGGTCGGACTCCGCTCCCTGGTGTGGTTTGACCGAGATTCCTTCGCGTCTCCGTTCGGCCTGAGCTTGTCGACGGAAGCAAACGCTAGATACGCTCGGCTAGCTTCCTGCCGGGATGCGGAACTTCACCAGGCAACCTTTCCCGGGCTTGCTCTTGATCTCCACTCGCCCCTTCATCTGACTCACGTGGCGCTGAACGATCGCCAGGCCCAGGCCCAGGCCGTTCTTGCAGGTCGTCACTCCAGGGGCGGTGACGTCTCCGAGCCCCTCCTTGAGTCCGGGTCCGCTGTCCAGAATGCTGATCTCCGTGAAGTCGCGGCCGGCGTCGTGGACCTTCTTGGTCGTGAGGCCCAGGCGCCCGCCCTGCGGCAAGAAGCAGAGCGAGTTGACGATGACCTGCACGCCGGGCACGCGAAGCTCGCCCAGCAGGCG
>JACQFU010000173.1 GCA_016199905.1 Candidatus Wallbacteria bacterium | reverse complement strand
GGCGTCCCCGTCCGGGGAGGAGAACATCTCCTGGAGATGACCTACCGGTCGCGCTCCTTCGCCGCGGGCGCGGTCGTCAGCCTGCTGGCGTGGCTGGCGACGCTAGCCTGGCTCGCGTGGGACTGGCGGAGGCGGGGAGCGTGCTACTTGCCGGGGGTTCCCTGAGCGAGCATTCCTTCGAAGTCGCGCTCGGGCAAGACCTTGGCTCCCTGGCGAATCCACGCCTCGGCCTCGCGATTTCGGCCGTGGAGGAAATCGATGTCGTCGGGCAGCAGCACGACGTCGGCCGGGGAACCCGGGTTCACGGACGTGGCGCCCCGGGCGGAGATGGCCGAAAGCGCGGTCTCGCGGGGAACTCTCTCGAGGTCCAGCGGTATGCCGAACCTCAGCCCGTGCCACTCCAGTTCTCGGAAGCGAGTGGGGACACAAGGCATCTCTTCGGCGTGCGCAGCGGTCCAGATCCGCTGCTTCTGCAGATCGAACCCCCAGCGGACGTTCGTCAGTTCGCCGCCCAGGCAGCTGACGCAGACCTCGGGGGGGCCCGGTCTTCCGAAGTAGCGGATCCAGCCCGCGATGAAGTCCCGGTCACCTTGGCGGTAAAGGATGCGGTGGGTCATTTCGCAATAGCCGGGCTCGCCTTTCTCCGGCACGCGGTCGAAAGGCGTCTCCTCCACGCGGAACTCGGCTGACAGCGGATGCTTGCGCGTCAGCGAGTGGCCCGCCTCTCCCCGGCCCCAGGCGACGCAGATCACCGGCCCCCCCAGCTTGGCGTCCAGCGTCAGCGCCCTCACTTCGAGCAGCCGCTCCGGCGACTGTCTCTTCGACGCGTCCTCGCCTGTCGCGGCTGAGGCGGTCGCAATCAGAGTCGCTGCCAGGAGCGCGAAACCGGACAGTTTTCTATGCAAAATGGCTTTTGTCACTTTTGACCTCCCAGGGCCTTGGCACTCAGGACGGGATGCAGCTCCCAGAGGCCGCGGACCTGGCTCGCAGCGCCCGGCGGGTTCTGCATTCCGCGGCCGCCGTTTTCCTTGCAGTACTCGGTGCCGGCGCTGGCGTGGGGACTGTCGAGGAAGACGTAACCGGTGACGAGCACCTCCGCGGGGTGGTGCATGACCCACTTGGTGCCTGTCGTGTCGGCGTTGGCGGCCCCCATATCGGCCTTCACGAGGCCCCACATCGTCTTGCGAGCGTCGCAGTAATCAGGCCCGGGCGGCACCTCGACGACCACGTGGTCCTGGTTCCACTGCGGACTCGCGGCGATCTCGCAGTGGATGTCGTGATCGGCCTCGAATCCCGCGGCCATCAGGAATCCGTGCAGCGTCACGACGATCGTCTCGAGGCCCTGGATGGCAGAGGCTCGGGGCACCTGCGAGGGCACGCGGGACTGGAAGGGACAGACCAGCTGGAACCATTGACTGACGTCGATCGGCGCGCCATCGTTGAATCTTGCGTAGTTGGTCCCGTCGGATTGGGTTCGCAGCTTGACCGCCATCCGCGCGCTGCCGGCGAACGTCCAGCTGCAGTCGTCGACCGGCATCGAGGGCGCAACCGCTTCGGCACGGGATTCATCCTCGCCCAGTTCGACTTCCGACGATCCGAAGCGCTCGTGGCCCAGACGCGCCGTTCCTGAAGCCCCGCCCGAGGAGGGCGCCGGTTCGGCGCCGGAAGTCGGTTCGTGGGTCAAATGCTCCGAGACGCTCGTAGCCTGCGACACGCTGGTCTGGGAGTTGGCATGCTGCGCCCCGGCCGCCGTGGCCAGGGACAGCAGGGCCAAGGTTGCCAGCAGCGAGACGGTTCGGGACTTGTGCGGGACGATCCGGGGGGCGACCTGCGATGGGTTCATCGCTCCTCCTCTTGCGGTTCTCCCTACCGCGGCCAGGCTAACACAATGGCTGTCTCGAAAAGTCCCCAACATCAGCGGCCGCTGCGCGACTTGCCGGCGTACGGCGGGATCTCCTCGGGGGAGAGCAGGACGACCCGGCCGTCTCGCCAGACGGCGATGGAGTTTCCAAGCCTCCGGTGTTCCTCGATGGCCAAGGCGACGGCCTCTTCGATGGCCTCGCTCACGGCCTCGATCTCGCTGCCCAGGATTCTCTCGCGTTCCTCGTCTGTGATCACGGCCGCTTTGCCTCCTCCCGAAGCCGCGCCCATAGGTCGTCTCGGGCCACGACTGGCTCCTCGTCGCTTTCCAGCCGGCAGGCGACCAGCAGCGGACGTTCTCCGGAATTGTCGTAGAGCCGCCAAGAATCCGCCAGCGGCATGTAGAGGTCGAAGAAGTTCGACAGGCCGCCGTGGTAGCGCCGGCGGATGACGTCGTCGGGGACCGAGTGACCTCCCCGGCGGACTCGCTCGGCCACACGTGCGGCCGCCAGGTCGGGGTGATCCAGCCAGAGATAGACGATGTGAACTCCGTAGCCCTCCTTCTTGAGACTCGACAGCATCGTTGCGAACGACCGCGACGAGAGCGTCGTCTCGAAGGCGAAGCTCTCGCGGGCGCGCGCCAGGTCCCGCAGTCTTGTCAGCATCAGCCTGCCTGCGGGGATGGCCGAAGAATCCGGATCGAAGCCGGACAACCCGTGCGCGATGGAGTCGGCGTTCACGAACTGCGGGACCGAGATCACCCGAGGCAACAGCACCCCGGCCGCAGTCGTCTTTCCCGCCCCGTTCGGCCCGCCGAGGAGGATCACATGCGGACGGACGGAACGGACCCCTGCACCAGTCTCCACGCCGGCACTATACCACCGGTGTGGTGCGCGTCACCGGCTCCTTTGTGTCTTTGACCCGCTCACTCCGTCGCCGGCAGCGTCACGATTCGGGCGCAGGGGACGCTCAGCAGGTAGGCGGAGCCCGGCGCGTCGACTCGGCGCGCGTCCGGGAAGCGATCGATCGCGGGCAACTTTCCAATCACGAGGCCGAGTGGTATCGCCGGTCGCCGGATGACCCAACGCAACGGTAGTCCAGCGGGGGCACGTGGGAGCATATTGGGGCGGGGGAGGATGTCGTGAGCGCCGTCGTCTGCGAGCTGTGCCCCAAGAACTGCCGCATTCCGGAGGGAATGGCCGGCGACTGCCGCGTGCGAGTCAACCTCGCGGGCAAGCTGGTTGCGACGACCTATGGCCGGCCCGTGGCGATTCACGTCGGTCTTCTCCATCGCCACGGCCGGCTGCAACCTGCACTGCAAGAACTGCCAGAACTGGCAGCTCTCGCAAGCGACGGGCTACGAGACCGAGAACTTCGAGGCCTCGCCGGCGAACGTCGTGGCCGCCGCTCGCGAGCGGGGTTGTCCGTCGATCGCCTACACCTGCTCGGAGCCGATCGTCTTCTACGAGTACGTGGAGGACACGGCCGCGCAGGCCCACTTGCTGGCCTGGCTCGCTGCGGTGTGGGTCTGGTGTGCGTGCCGCAGGTCGGGCTGCGCCCGGCGCTCGGATGCCTCGAGGCTGGGCGCAGACGGCCGGGTTCCCGCTTCCAGGCGGCTTTACGGCCCGGCGATCGGAGAGGGCGATGATCTGGCGGGTTAGTCGTGTCGAGGGGAGAGTCTTCCTCTCCTCGAGGTTCCTGGCGTTGCTGGTGCTCGCCGCTTCCGGATTCCTTCTTGCGATCGCGGAGTCTCCGCACGGCTGCGGTCCGCGCAAGACAAAGGACGCGAGTCATCCGGAGGCTCTTTCCGGTCCGCCGGCCGTGCGCTTGCCGGTCGTTGCGGGCGAGTTCTATCCGGCGGAGGGGCGAGTGCTGGAAGTCGCCATCCGCAAGATGCTCGCGGCCGCATCGCTTCCCAAAGGGCCGGCAGGAACCCTGTTCGGGGTCGTCTCGCCCCACGCCGGTTACGAATACTCCGGTCCGGTGGCGGCGCACAGCTACCTGCGGCTGCAGAGTGAAAAGGTCGACCGAATCGTCATAGTCGCGCCGTCGCACTACGCCGCCTTCGACGGTTTTGCAGTGCCGCTCGAGGGCGCCTTTCGCACGCCCCTGGGCGACGTCACGTTGGACCGAGAGGCGATTGCCTGGCTGCGCGCCCGCTCTCCCCACTTCGCCGTGGTCCCGGAGGCGTGGACTCGCGAGCACTCCCTGGAGGTCCAGCTCCCCTGGCTGCGCGTCGTGCAGCCCTCGGCCCGGGTCGTGCCGATCGTGATGGGTCAGCAGCAGATGCCGATCTGCGAAGCCCTCGCGGGCCACTTGCAGGCCCTGGCCCGGACGCTGCCGGGCCGCACGGTCTTCGTCGCCTCCTCGGACCTCTCGCACTACCATCCGTACCAGGAAGCCGTTTCGATCGACGCCGGCCTCGCAGGGGCCGTGGAGGCGCTCGATCCGGCGCTGCTGCACCAGGGCGATCGCGAGGGGCGCTGGGAGGCGTGCGGCCTGGGCCCGATCACGACTGTCCTGCTCACCTGCCGGGGACTTGGGGCCACGCGCGCCCTCAGGTTGGCGATGGCCAACTCGGGCGACGCTTCGGGCGAGCGTTCGCGAGTCGTCGGCTACGGCGCGTGGGCCTTCGAGGCCGGCCCGCCGGGCGCCACGCGCGCCCGTGCAGACTCCGCGCTGCTCTCGGAACACGAGCTGGACGTGCTCTGGAAGCTGGCCACGCGCTCGGCCGTGGCGGCCGTGATGCGCTCCAAGCCGCCGGCCCTGCCCGCGGACGAGCCTGCGCTCGGGCGGCTGGGCGCGGCCTTCGTCACCCTCATGGAAAAGGGCGCGCTCCGCGGCTGCATCGGCACCGTCGAGCCCCGCATGTCGCTTGGCGAAACCGTGCGGGAAATGGCCGGGGAAGCTGCGCTCCGCGATCCGCGCTTCGCCCCCGTCACCGCTGCAGAGCTTCCCGACCTGGAGTTCGAGATCTCCGTCCTATCGCCGATGGTCCCCGTCAAGGATGCGGCCGAGATCCAGGTCGGCCGCCACGGCCTGCGGGTCACCCGCGGCGGCTATTCGGGAATCCTTCTGCCCCAGGTGCCGATCGACCTTGGCTGGGACCGAAACACGTTCCTGGCGGAGGTTTGCCGCAAGGCCGGCTTGCCGCCGGACGCGTGGAAGCAGGGCTCGGAGCTGCTGCGCTTCGAGGCGCAGGTCTATCCGGACAAGAAGCGGCGAGTCGCGAGGTGAGCCGGCAAGCTTGGGCTTCGGGCTACCGGCGCCACTGGGCCGCCAGCTCCAGCCGCGCCGCCAGGTCGGGACTCACCCTCAGGCTTGGGGATGCAACCGGGCCGCAAATGGCCAGCCGTCCGGCATGCTCGCCCTCCGGGCGAACCCTTCCGCTGCCAAGACAGCCTGGGGACGGTCAATTGGAGCCATTTGCCGAACGTCTCCAGGCAGCCCGGGTAGTCGCCTGTGATGCAGAGGTTCGCACAGGCCCTGGAGAGCCCCGGCGAAGGACCGGCGAGCCCGGAGCAGTTGGCTGCTCGCAACGAGGAACAGATGGTCCTCGCGCGCTCGTTGTTCCAGTAGACGGCACCTCTGGGCGGTCGGGGTGTGAATCGCGGGCTGTCACCACGCCAGCGCGATCGCGTGCTCGTCGTGATAGTGCTGCTCGGGGTCCGCAGCGACCACGGCACTCCAGCGATCGCGGTCGAGCACGAAGTGCAGGCTGTACTTGCCGGCGAGTAGCGGCGCACCGCCGCTCGACAGCACCAGGATCGCCGTTTCGCTGCCGTTCGATAGCACCACGAACGGCACCGCGACGTCGAACTCTACCCAGTGGCCGAACAGGATCGGCCCTAGGCCGCCGGGATGCACGACGCCGACAACTCCGACGCCGAGCTTGATGAGCGCCACGAGCGCAGGATCGCGCTGGGCCTGCTTGATCGTGAGACGTTCGCGGAGCTTCGCCTCGGCGATCTGTGCGGTACCGGGCCTGGGCGCGTCGTAGATCTCGGCGCGCGCTCCGTCGGGCGCCTCGACGACGCGGGCGATCCGATCGCCGTCGCCGAACACCGCGAGCTCGCGCGGCAGCGACAGCTTGCCGGCGCCAAACGTGATTGCCTCCAGGGCGCGCGACAGCTTGGCCGGATCGACGGCGGCCGTGCGCGCGCTGCCGGCAGCGGTCCGTGACGCAAGACCCGCCGCCACAGCGGCGTCGATCGGCCCGTAACCAGCGATCGGCTGTGCAGCCGGCCACGGACGCCTCGGCAT
>JACQFU010000226.1 GCA_016199905.1 Candidatus Wallbacteria bacterium | reverse complement strand
GATCAAGACGGCGGCGGTTTCCAGAAAGACCGTCGAGAATACGGTGGACTTGCCGGGTAGCCTTCGACCTTGGCAGGAGATCGACCTGTTCGCTCGAGTCTCCGGATATGCGCACGACGTCCGTGTCGACCGCGGAAGTCGCGTCACAACGGGAGAAATGCTCGTAAGTCTCGATGCGCCGGAGCTCCTGGTCGATGCCGCCGCCGCGAAAGCTCGCGCCACCGAGGCCGCGGCCGAGGTTGCCCAGCGCAAGGCGGAGGCTGCCCTCGCTTCCATCTCCTACGATCGGCTTCGCACTGTTCGTAAGGAGACGCCTGAAGGTGTTTCCGTGCAGGCCGTCGAGGAGGCCAAGGCGCGCTCCGACGTTGCCCGGCGAGTCGTCGAGCTCGCGCTCGCCCGGGCAGCCAGTGCCGAGGAGGGGGCCAAGCGCGCTCAGGTGATGGCTGATCTCACCACTCTGCGGGCACCCTTTGCCGGCGTGGTCACGGACCGATGGATCGACCCCGGAGCTTTCGTCCCCACGGCCGGCTCGTCCCGATCGGACGGCGCCCGGCTGCTGCATCTGGCTGACACGTCCCGCTTGAGGCTTGTGTTGTCCGTGCCTGAATCCGAAAGTCAGCGCGTTCGCCTCGGCACGGCGGCCCGAGTGACTGTCGACGCGGTCCCCGGAAAGAAGGTTTCGGCGGCGATCTCGCGGCTGTCCGAGGTCTTGCAGTCCAGCTCCCGAACCCTGACCGCCGAGATCGATGTCGAGAACCCGGATGGGGCGATTCCCGCGGGAGCGTTCGCCCGCGTGACCCTCGTGCTCGAGGTGCATGAGAACGCGCTCGTAGTTCCGAAGGAAGCCCTGGTCCAGATCTCGAAGAAACCTCATCTCGTCTTGATCGAGGGGGAAAAGCTCGAACGCCGGCCGGTGAAGCTGGGGGCCAGCGTCGGCGGTCTAGTGGAGATCCTCGGCATCGAGAAAGACGACTCCACAACACCTTTGACTTCGGATGCAGTTCTCGGCCTCAATGTCTCTGATTCGATTCCGAACGGCGGAACGGTTCGCGCGGAGGCGGCCAGTCCCGCCTGCAGCAAGTAGGGAGCTCGAGACGATGCTCTGGCGATTTGTCCTGATCACGACGCTGCTGGTCGAGGCGACCGCGCCGGCACTTGCGGCCAGCCCCTCACTGACGATCCTCGAGGCCGTCGCTCTGGCAGAGCAAAACCACCCACGCATTGCGGGGATGCAAGCTCGCGTGACGGGAGTTGAAGCGCGCCGTCGCGAAGTCCGCGGGGATGGCCTGCCTCGCGTCGAGTTACAGGCGGTTCACGTCGAGGGACTCTCGGGCTCCAAAGGCGCCGGCTTGGGTGTGCAGGGTATCGTGTCGTCCCCGCTCATCGCCGACAACGCGGCCGGAGTGAACGTCTGGCAACGTCTCTACGATTCCGGAGAAATCCGCAACCGCAAACGCTCCTTGTCGTATCAGGCCGACTCGGCCCGCACGGAGACCGAGGCCACTCGGCGCCAGGTGGGCCTCGACGCGGTACGCGCCTTCGTGGAGGTGCTGAAGCAAGACGCCCTGCTCTCCATCTATCGGGACTTGCTACGCGACCGGCAGGCGTTCGCTACCCAGGCCGAGAGCTTCTTGCGCGCGGGATTGCGAACCGGGATCGACGCGAGCTTGGCGAAGATCCAGGTCGCTCGGGCCCGCGGGCTCATCTCCGGGACCACAAATCGCCGGGATCAGGCCCGAACTGCCTTGCAACGCGCACTCGGAGAAGCCTCGTCTGATCGCGGAGGAACGGCCGCGGCCTCGCGTGCCTTGACTCCGCCAAGGTACGAACCTCCGGCCATTCCGGCTCTCGACACACTCTTGCAAACCGCACAGTCGCGTCCGGAGATCGTCGCCGCAAGACAATCCGTCGAGGCGGCCCGCGCCGACATCCGCGCTGTTCGCGCCACTCGCGACCCGCAGGTCGTCGGCTTTCTCTCAGGTGGTGCCGCGAATACGTCCAGGTCCCCGGATGGAGATCTGGAGTGGGCTGGAGGCGTCGCGGTGAAGCTGCCCATCGACGTTAGCTCGGTCTACGGGGAGCGCATCGCCCAAGGCGAGGCGAAACTGCACGAGGCCGAGGCGCGTCTCCGCGATGTCGAACAGCAAGTTGCACTCGAGGTCCAGCAAGCCGGCGCGGATCTCGAGAATCTTCGGCAGCAACAGGAAGTCGACCGTGAAGAAATTCAACAGGCCAGTTCGGCGCTCAAGGTCAGCGATAGCCAGTACCGGGCCGGGTTGGGTACATTTCTGGATCGACTGCAAGCCGAGAACGCCGTGGTCGAAGCCACGGGCCGTCTCCGTGAACGAGAGTTCGATTCCCTGGTGACCTGGACTCGTCTTCAAGTGACCCGCGGGGCCACCGTTCAGGAGGCCCTGACCGGTTGCGGAGCAGGACAGAAATAGAGGAAGTGCCACCGTCGTGCAAACCGATCCCAGCGAGCTGCGCAAGCTCTACGAGCAGCTCGTTCACGAGCACGCCGAAGAGCTCTTCCGGATCGCGTTTCGCCTGACGGGCCGGCGCGAGACAGCGGAGGATCTCGTTTCCGAGACCTTCACCGAGGCGTGGCGTTCGTTGCCGAACCTGCGAGAACCGGAGTCGGCACGGGCCTGGCTCTTTCGGATCCTTCGGTTCCGACACGCCCATCTCTTGCGGGATTCCGGGTGCCGGCCTCAAGTCGACGACAGCGTCGAGTTGGTTCGAGACATCGACGTGCCATCGGAGGACTCACGGATCGGCGACGACGCTCTCACCGAGCCTCTGCAGAAGGCGCTCGACTCGATGGACGAGCGTTTCAAGGTCCCGTTTCTGATGGTTCTGCTGCTGGGAGTCAGCTGTGGTGAGACAGCCCGGCAGCTCGAAATCCCGCTCGGCACGGTGCTCTCCCGAGTGCATCGAGCCCGTCAGTTCTTGCGACAGCGGCTGAGTGGCAAACTCACCGGGCAAAGCAACGTGGTTGCGTTGAAGGGGAAAAAACCGTGAACGGCCGAGACGATCGCGAGCTCCTGCGACAGGCGATGGCTGAGGCGTCGCTGCTGCCGGCAGACGATCCCGTGCGCCGCCAGCTCGAGCAGGACGTGGCGGGCAGCGGAGAGTGGGCCCAACGGGAATGGCTGGATCTCATTCGGGAAGACGAGGCCTTGCGTATCACGTTGCGGCAGGTCGAGGTGCCACCAGGTCTGATGACGAGGCTGCTGCTGATTCCGGCTCAGGTTCCCGAGATACAACAGACACAGGCGAGCCGTTGGCTCCGTTGGCTCCACGATCTCCGCGCGGGATGGTCGAAACGCTCATTGGCAGCCGCGTTTCTGGCGGTTGCCGTGGTTGCCGCAGTCTTTTGGCGAGTGGATTATCTGCCCCACGAGGAGCGTCGAGTCGAAACGCTCGCGTTACTGGCCATGCAGGATCACCTCAACGAAAACAACCTCGCCGTACGCTCGTCGGAGCCTAGAAAGGTCGAAAACGAGTTGGCCAACCGCCTGGGCTTTCCGGTACAGCTTCCGGAACTGGGCTCCCGGTTCACCTTGGTGGGCGGTCGACCATGCCACCTGGGAGGTCATCTGGTTGCGTTCACGCTCTGGAGAGTGCCCGGGGGGGGCATCAGCTCCCTATTCCAGTTCCGGCTGTCTGACTTCGGCTTGGCATCATTGAAACGCAAGCTCGTCGTTCGCTCCAGCGAGCCCGCGGCCAACGGCGACGCTTGCGAAGTCACTGTCTGGCCCGTCGGCGAGCACGGGTATGCTCTGGT
>JACQFU010000217.1 GCA_016199905.1 Candidatus Wallbacteria bacterium | reverse complement strand
CGCGCGGAGCCAACGCTACGAGTTGAAATGTTCATGGTAAGCTTCCCCACTCGGTGATTTGACACGCTCGACGATGGATGGCAAGGAAGTCCGTGTTTCAGGCTCGGGTCTGTGGACGGAGGAGGAGTCCCTGCTAGCATCGGCGACCATGGCCCCGCAGCTTGAGGACGCCTTCCAGGTCGTGGTGGTGGGCGGAGGTCCTGCCGGCCTCAGCGCTGCGCGGGTGGCGGCGGCGCGGGGAGCGCGGACCCTCCTGCTGGAGCGAAACAACGAAATCGGTGTTCCCGTGCGCACCAGCGGAGCGTCCTGGGTGGAAGATCTTCGGCGTCTGGAAGTGCCGGATCGATTCTGGCACCCGACCCGGATGGTGCGGCTCTCCAGTCCGGGGCGCACGGTGCGTTTCGACTACGATCCTCCGATCAACTGCGTGCTCGACGTTCGGGCGCTCTGGCAGCATCTTGCTGTCGAGGCGGCGCGAGCGGGTGCCGTGGTGCGCGTGCGGTCGCGGGTTACAGGCTTGGCGGATGGGGCGCTGGAGGTGAGCGGACTGGAGGGGGTCCAACAGTTTCAACCGCCTGTCGTGGTGGACGCCTCCGGGGGGGCGGCTGTGGTCGCGCGGGCGCGCGGGCTTTTGGCCGGGCCCAGGCGGGTAGGTGTAGGGGCGGAGCTGGAATTGTATGCGCCCGGCTGGGACCCGGAAGAGCTGTGGTTGGCCGTGGGGACGGGGATCGCGCCTTCCGGATACGCGTGGGTCTTTCCGGCGCCAGGAGGGCGGGTGAGGGCTGGCGTCGGGCTGCTGGCGCCGGATAGCGGGCTGGATCCGGCGTCCTATCTGCGGCGTTTCGTGAGGGGCGTGCCTGCGCTGGCACGCGGCGCCGAGCTCGAGTACCACCGAGGCGTCATCCCGAGCGACGGGCCGATCGGAGCGTCCGTGGCGGACGGTCTGCTGGTCGCGGGGGACGCGGCAGGACACGTGCTCGCGACGGCAGGGGAGGGGATTCGCTTTGCCCTGGAGCTAGGGGCGCTGGCCGGCGAAACGGCGGCCGCGGCCGCGATCGCGGGCGACTGTAGTGCCCGGGCGCTTTCGGGCTACGAGCAGAGCTGGAGCGATCGGTATCGCGGGCTCTTTGCGATGACGGACAGGCTCAACCGCAAACTTGCCGGCATGGACGACAAGGGGTGGGACAACGCCCTGTCATGGCTGGAGACGGCGGGACCCGCGGCGGCTGCCCGGCTGATGCGCGGAGACATTTTTCAGGGCGCGGTTGCGCGGCACATGGCAGAAACGCTGCTGCCCGTGCTGGCGTGGCTGCTCTAGACTAAGCCCCGGGCGCTGCCTGCGGCGGGGTCGACGGCGGGGCTGCAGCCGGTGACGGCGGCGCGGGGGGCGCGGGGGGCGCGGGCTTTGGCTTGGGCGGCGTCTTCTTTGCCTGTACCAGCAGCTTGGCGTGCTCCTCGGCGCTGAGCGGGATTTTCACCTTGGGGATGATGATGGCTTCCTTGATGCAGACCTGCTCGCAGAGTTTGCAGCCCACGCAAGTGCTCTCGTTGACGGCGACGATGCGGCTGGTCGGGACGCCCGGGATCTTCGGCTCGGTGAGCTCGATGCAGTCGAAGGGGCAGATCGGGATGCAGACCTCACAGCCTGTGCAGGCCTCTTCGACCACCACGGCCTTGGGGATCTCCTTGTGCTTCAGACCCTTGATGAGGACGGCCTCGCCGTCTTCGATGCAGCTCACGGGGCAGTAGAGGGAGCAGACGCCGCAATCGATGCAGATCCCCGGATCGATGATGTGGAGGTCCTTCTTCTCGCCCGAGATGCATGCGACGGGACACTTCTGCGCGCAGACGGTGCAACCGATGCAGGTGTCTCTGATGAAGTAGGCCATGTCTCCTCTCTGCCCGGCGGCCAGCGCCGGTGATGCGAATCACAAGATATCACACGGTCCAGTGGCTGGCAAAGGAGCGGAAATGGCGAGCGCGCCCGGGACGCGTTAACGATCGAGGGCGTGAAGAGGCTGATTCAGGTGGCGGCGCTGGCGGCAGCCCTCGTGGTTCCATCCGTGTCCGAAGCGGGGGCCGGGCAGGTCGAAAAGGTGCGGCTGATCAAGACTCGGAAGAGCTGGGACCTCTTGATGGTCCTATTGCACGAGGGGAAGGGCGAGCGCTACGGGATCGACGGCTGGAACGTCACCACGGACCGCGGGGAGCGCCTCAAGACGGTCAGCATGTCCAGGCCTCGAACGACTGCGGCCACCTACGAGAGCTGGATGACCGATGTGGCCATTCCGCCGGACGCCAAGACCATCGCCATTCACGTCCACGACAAGGTCCACGGCTACGAGGGCGCCAAGCCGTTCGTCATCGATCTCTCGAAGCCCAAGGGCGAGCACTACGAGATCGCCGAGGAGGTCAAGCCGCTGCCCTACCGCAAGTACTTCGGCCAGCACGTGAAGCGCTTGCTGAAGCGCAACGGAGGCTTCGTTCCGTACGTCTGGTAAGGCGTCGCCAGCCTCGAACTACTTGTTGCCGCCGGTCCGCTCGACGGCTTCCTTGGCGATCTGCTTGAGCAAGTCCCGGATTTCTTGCTGCTGCGCGGCAAAAGCCGGCCAGACGCCCTGCCGGCCTGCCGGTGCTTCGACGGCCGTCCGGAAGTCTTTCAGGAGCTGCTTGTCTTCTTTGATATCGACGTCGATCTGACGAGTGTCGCCGGAGGCTTGTTCCGCAAGCTGCACGGACTTGCTGTCGAGCAGGCCGTCGCAGACCGCGAAGAACTCGGGGTTTTGCATCAGGGGGTGGCCCCCCATGGCGGGCTCGCGGCGCACGTTGGTCTTCGCGGTGCCTCCGGTGAGCGCCTGCACGGCCTGACGGATACGGACCTTGGTCTGCGTCGCGTCGACCTTGACCATCGGCGTGGCCAGCGGGACTGCCTCGTCGCCCTCGGCAAAAGCTTTCTGGAACAGCTGCTTGCGCTGACCGTCGTCGCTGACGTTGGAGAACGACATCGGATTGACGCACCACTTGCGGCACTGTTCGGCCGCTTCGTTCTGGAACCCGCTCCACTCGCTGCGCGGGAACAGGTCCGACTTCCACTTGATGCGGCCGTACCACATAGCGCACTGGACGGCCTTGAGGCCGGCCAGATAGGCCGCGAACGCATAACCGACCGTGTTCGCCTCCATCTCGGAAATCTAGCGGCAGCTGGAGTTGAGGTCGCGATACTTGGCGACGTAGTCCTTGGAGGCCAGGTTGATGAGGCGGGCGTCCCAGACCGAGCTGCAGCTTCGGACCATCTTTCGTTCGGTGTCGTTGCCCTGGTACATCAGCCTCGTGCCCATCACGATTTCCTTGTAGAGGTGCGGCAGACCCTTTTCGATGATGTAGCGGCCGTGGCCGACCTCGTCTTCCTCCTGGTGGGCGCCCCAGCCGTAGGCGTAGGCCAGCGCCCTGCTGTCCTGGGCGTGGGCGATCATGAAGATGGGGAAGTTACGGTCCAGGTGTACGTAGTGAGGGCCTTGCAGAACGAAGTAGTCCGGCGAGTAGTTCGCCATGATGAACGTGTTGCGCGTATCGGGTGCCGTGCAGAAGGCGGGCAGCACGCTGCCGAACTGCTCGACGACGTGAAGACCCAGCACGGCATGATCCGGTTGGCCCCAGCCCAGGGCCGCCCCCGGCATCAGAGACAGCGCCAGCACAGACAGGGGAAGCAGGATACAGAGTCGTCGCAGCATGGGGAAAACTCCTGGAAAAACGTGACCGGTAGGGACTGAATTCTACTCTAGTCAGGCCTCCCAGGCAAGCCCTAGTCGAAACGTCGGCCTGCCCGAATCGAGTTGTTGGCCGGTGACCTCGTTCACCAATTTTCTGTTGACTCGACCCATACCTCTGCGTAAGCTTCGTGGCGTTCGGGACGATGGGGGGGCGGGCATCCAATTTCGAGGAGACTGATCGCAGATGGCAGACGAGGCATCCGCGGCGACGGGTACGGTTCAAACCGTGGCGCAGTCCACGCTCGCAACTCCGGGGGGCGGCGGTATTCTGGAGACTCTCGAGGCGTACCTGGGGGAACTGCAGCGCCGCCGCGAAACGATGGCGACGATCGGCTGGTCGTCCATCGTCTTGTTCGTGGGCATCTACGGGCTGGCACTGGTCCGGTTCTTCTTCCCGCGCGTTCTCTTCGAGCCCTCCAATGTGTTCAAGGCCGGGTATCCATCGGAGTTCACCGTGGGCACGGTGAACACCAACTTCCAGAAGTCCCAGCGCGTCTGGATCGTGCGGGAGCCCGATGGTTTCTACGCTCTGCTGGCCAAGTGCACCCACCTGGGCTGCACGCCGGTCTGGAAGGAAGCCGAGAACAAGTTCAAGTGTCCGTGCCACGGCAGCGGATTCACCAAGGAAGGCATCAACTACGAAGGACCGGCGCCGCGACCCCTGGAGCGGGTCAAGATCACGCTCGCGGAGGACGGTCAGATCCAAGTGGACAAGAGCATCGCGTTCCGCCAGGAGAAGGGCGATTGGGAAAAGCCCGGCTCCCTGCTGAAGGCCTGACCCCGGCTGCGAAGAGGAAGGATATCTCCGCATGGACGTCGAAGCCCTGAAGAAGGAAGTCACCACGAGCCAGCTCTACCGCTCGGTGATGCGCCACGACATCGAGGACACTCCGCGCACCCGCGTCCTGAAGGTCATGAGCAACGTGTTCATGCACCTTCATCCCGTGCGCATTCCCAGGTTCGGCCTCTACCTGAAGCACACCTGGTGCATGGGAGGCATCACGTTCTTCCTGTTCCTGGTGCTCACGGTCACCGGGACACTGCTGATGTTCTACTACCATCCGGTCAAGGAAGCCGCCTACGCCGACATCAAGTACCTGGAGTTCGACGTTCCCTTCGGCATGCTGCTGCGCAACATGCACCGCTGGGCAGCCCACGCGATGGTGATCAGCGTCTGGCTGCACATGTACCGGGTCTTCATGACCGGTTCCTACAAACCGCCGCGGGAGTTCAACTGGGTCGTACATCTGGCACTGCATCGCGATCCCGTTCATCGCGTCGATCCTCATGGCCATCCACTTCTGGCGCGTCCGCAAGGACGGCGGCATTTCTGGGCCCCTCTAACATGATCGACCTCGCTGCAATGACGACGCCGCTCGCGGCCTGGGGGCTCCAGCCCCTCTGGGACATCGTCCGCAAGCCCGACAACCTTCCCATCTTGCTCATGATGGGGACCGTCGGGTTCTTCACGTGGTGGTCGTTCAAGATGGCGCTCGGGAACGACAAGCTCAAGCGCGACACGGGCGACCCGAAGCGCGACATCTTCTACCCCGAGGACGAGAAGGCGTTCCCGATCCGTATCCACGTCTGGCCGTGGCTGCTCCGGACCGAGTTCCTCTGCTCGATCTTGACGATGGCCTTCCTCATGGTCTGGTCGCTCGGCCTCATGGCGCCCCTCGAGGACCCCGCCAACGGCAACCTGACGCCGAACCCGTCGAAGGCGCCGTGGTACTTCCTCGGGCTCCAGGAGATGCTCGTCTACTTCGACCCGTGGATCGC
>JACQFU010000216.1 GCA_016199905.1 Candidatus Wallbacteria bacterium | reverse complement strand
CGGCTCGCCGCCCGTGAAGTTGATGATGTCCAGCTCCTCGTGGTCCTCCAGCAAGTGGTCGAGGATCGCCCGCAGCTCTTCCTTCGAGAGCCGGTAGGCGTCGTCGTTCTTGTTGACCGTGTAACAGATCGGGCAGTCGAGGTTGCAGCCGCTCGTGATCGGGACGACCGGCAAGTAAACCTTCTGCTGGTGCGACGCGCACGGGCCGCAGTCGAAGGGACAGCCGCCGCTCACGGGCTTCATCGTCCGTGCGGGCGGACGGTGCGGCGCCATGAACGACAGGCAGTCCAGGTACCACTCGACCGAGGACGCCACGGGCACGAGCTGCTTGCCGTGGCTCGGGCAGAACTTGTCGAACCAGACCGTGTCGTCCTTGAAGACGATCTTGACGTCCACGGCCTTCTTGCAGGTGCCGCAGAGCCCCTTCGTCATCGAGTAGTAGACGTGCTGGGTGGCGTTGCGGACGGGGAGACGCGCCAGGGTCTGGGTCACCGAGGAACCTCCTTGCCGTGCTTGCGGACTGGGAGCGCAGCCGCCGTGGGTCGGGCAAGTGTAGCACAGGCAGCCATCTTGGCCTCAGATTCCGCCGTTGACCGAAAGGACCTTTCCACTCATATACGTGTTCTCCAGCGCGAGCCACAGGATAGCCCGCGCCGCTTCCGCAGGCGTGCCCTCCCGCCGCAGCGCGCTGAAGCCCTTGAAGTCGGCGAGCAGACCGGCTTCCAGGCCCCGGGACAAGCCCGTCTCCAGGATACCGAGCGCCACCATGTTGACCAGGACACCGCCAGCGCCCAGCTCCTTGGCCAGCGCCATCGCCAGCGCCGCGAGCGCCCCTTGACTCGCCGCAAACGGCGCCGGCGCGGGCAGCGACTGCGCCCGGTCGAGCGCCCCCACCAGCACCACGTGCCCCTCGCCCGACGCCGTCATCCCCGCCGCCAACTCCCGGCAAGCCACGAACGCCGAGCGGCAATTCACGGCCTGCGCCTCGTCCCAGTCCGCGTCCGTCAGCCGGGCGAGCGGAGCCGTGCGGTTCACCGCCGCGCAATGGATGAAGAGGTCGGGACAGAATCCGTCCCGAGCCAGCGTCGCGATCGCCTCCCGCGTCGCGGCCGGGGACGCCAGATCGACCCGCACTTCGCGCTGCGAGTGCCGGCTCGCCAAATCCGAGGCCAGCCGCTCGGAGGTGTGCCACGTGAAAGCAGTCTCCACGCGCGCCTCCGCAAGGCCGGCCAGCACCTCGCGGCCGACGGCGCCCGTGCCCCCGAAGACCAGCGCGCGCGAGCGGCTCATCGCGTCCTCCTCACGTCAGTCCGCACAGGAACTCCAGCTCCTCTCTGCAGGCGATCGTGAACCGCTCCAGCGTCTCGCGCTCGATGAAGTAGCGGGGTTGCAATCTCACGACGTTCCAGTCGTGGCCGCACGGGAAGCAGTAGAAACCGCGCCGGTAGAGGCGGTGGCAGAGGAGCGGCGCGATCGGCGAACGGCCCTTCTCGGCGAGGCTCGGCAGCCCGAAGTGCTCGAATCCCAGCCACGGATGGTCCGGCGAGGCCAGCTCGATGCCCAGGATCAGTCCGCGGCCGCGAACCTCCCGGAAGAGGGGCAGCCCTTCGAGCGCCGAGGAGAGCCTCTCGCGGAACCACTCGCCCAGCTCGCTCACGCGCGCCATCAGCTCCTCCGTCAACAGCTCCAGGGCCGCCAGGCCTGCCACGGCCGCCACGGCGTTGTAGCTGAAGGTCGCGTTGTGGGCCTCGCCGTCCTCGACGTCGCTGCCATAAGCGCGTTCGAAGATCTCCCGCCGCGTCAACATCGCCGAGAGCGGGACCAGGCCCCCGCCCAAGGCCTTCGCCAGGATCGCCGCGTCGGGCTTCCTGGGCCAGCCCGCGCTCAGCAGGAAGTGCCCCGAGCGGCCGAACCCCGTCTGAACCTCGTCGGCCACGAGCAGCGCGTCATGACGCGCCGTGAGCGCGCACGCCGCCTGCACATAGTCGTCCGAGACCGCGCGCACGCCGCCTTCGCCCTGGATCGGCTCGACGATCAGGACGCAAACTCCTCCGGCTTCGAACGCCTGCTCCAGCGCCGCAACATCGCCGAAGGCAAGCGTCTCCACGCCCGGCAGGTGCGGTCCGAACGGATCGCGGAACGGCCCCGGCGGCATCAAAGCCGTCGCCCCGTAGCCGCAGCCGTGGTACGCCCTCTCCAGGCCCAGAATGCGCGGCCGGCGCGTGGCGGCGCGCGCCAGTTTCATCGCCGCCTCGACCGCGTCGCTGCCCGTGCAGGTGAAGAAGGCGTTGTCGTATCCGCTGCGCTCGCAAAGCAACCGCGCGAACCGGCCGGCGTGAGGGCTCAGTCGCGACGGGTACCAGGAGGGAATGTCCGACTCGAGGAACTGCCTCACGGCCAAGGCGATCGCCGGGTGGCGGTGGCCGAAAGCCTGGGTCCCGTGAAAGTCTTCGTAGGCCTTCCCCTCCGCGTCATGAAGCACGCCGCCGTGGGCGCGGACCATCCGGAACGGCTCGCCCGTGAGCGTCGCGCGCTGCGCGATCATCGGGTTGATGAAGCGCCCGAACTCCTCGAAGCCGGCTCGCAGGATGTCGGCGTCTCGCGTCATAGACCGCCGTCCAGCAGCACCTTTCCGGCCGTCATGAAAGTGTTGGCGTCGCTCACGAGGAAGGCCGCCGCGCTGGCCACCTCCACGGCCGTTCCGACGCGCCCCAGCGGACACTTGTCCAGGTACTCCTTCAACCGCTGTTGCGGCACCATCTGCCCCAGCCCCACGTCCAGCAGTCCGGGAGAGAGCAGGTTCACGAGGATTCCGTAGCGCCCCACCTCGCGGGCCATCGCCTCGGTCAGCCCCCGGAGGGCCGACTTGGAAGCCGCGTAGTGGACGGGCGACTCGATGACGCGCTCGCTCGAAAACGCGCCGATGTTGAGGATGTGACCCCGCCGGGCGCGGATCATCGGCTTCAGCGCGGCCCGCGAGAACAGGAACGCGCCTTTGACGTTCACGCCCATCACGAGGTCCCAGTCGGTCTCCTCGACCAGCGCGATCGGCAAGATCTGGTTGATGCCCGCATTGTTGACGAGCACGTCGATCCCGCCCCACTCCCGGGCGAGGGCGCCGACGGTCTGCTGGGCGTGAGCCGCGTCGGCGACACTGCCCTTGAACACCAGCGCCGGCGTCCCGCACGCCCCGATGCGCGCGCGGGCCTCCTCGGCGTCGTCGTCGTGGGTCGAGTACGTGAAAGCCACGCGTGCCCCCGCGCGTGCAAACGCCTCGCAGATCGCCAGTCCCAACCCCCGCGAACCGCCGGTCACCAGGCAGCGCTTGCCCTGGAGCCTCGCGGTCATTTTCCTCCGGACCCGGCGTTGAGCACCGGCAGGAAACTGCGACGCCCGCCGCGCCGTTCGTTCCACTCGCGTGGGACCTTGCGGAAGCGGGACTCCTTCTCGCGGTAGAGCACGTTGTAGTTGCAGACCGGCACTGTGGTGCCGTCGGCGTAGCAGTTGCTCGCGCAGCACATCGCGGCGCGCTCCGTGTCGAACGTCTCCTCGTCCATGTGCGAGTGGACGTAGACGGCCTTCACGGCCCGCTCGCTGGCGCGCATCGATTCGGCCCGCGAGATCGGGCGGGCCGATGGGAACACGTCGGCCAGGAGTTTCTTCAACAGTTGCAGCGTCCGTTCGGCGGCCGGGTCCTCCTCGGCCCAGAGGCGATCGATGGCGTCGTGCATCGCTCGCTCCAGTCGCGGCGAGGGCTCCAGGTAGAGCCGGTCGGCCAACGCCTCGGAGAGCGCAGAGCGCGGCATGAAGCGCGTGAAGGGAATCGGTGGACCGCCGGCGGGGTCCAGCAACAGGTAGGCGATCTGATAGCAGAGCGGGTGGGCGCAGGGGGACGGCACGAAGTCCTGCGGCGTGAGCAGCCCGTCCGTGGTCCGCTCGATCTCGCGGAGCACCTCGTGCATCGACATCCGTCCCTCTCTGGAAAAGCTGGCCCCGCCCTGGCCGGTGTAGGTGATGGTGTGGATCTCCAGGTGGCGGATGTTCGAGCGGCGCAGGCCCAGCGCGAGGATGCGGCCTACCTCGTGATCGTTGATGCCTCGTGTCATGACGGGGATCAGCGTGGTGTCCACGCCGTGCTTCTCGAGCAGGTCCAGGCAGCGCGTCTTCGTCGCGAGCAGGTGCGCCCCCTGGAGCTGGTGATCGGCCAGCTTCTCGAAGGAGTCGAAGGAGAGAGCGACTCGGGCGCCCAGCTCGGCCAGGCGCTTCACCAGCTCTTCGTCCCTGGCCAGCCGGATCCCGTTGCTGCAGACCGTGACGCGGTGGATGCCTGCGTCACGAGCCATCTCCAGGAAATCCAGAAGGTGAGGGTGCACCGTCGGCTCGCCGCCCGTGAAGTTGACGATGTCCAGCTCGCCGCCGTGATCCCGCGTCAAGTGACCCAGGATCGCGCGGAACTCCTCGATGCCCATGTGGTACGGCCCCTCGTTCTTGTTGTGGACGTAGCAGATGGGACAGTCGAGGTTGCACGCGCTGGTGATCGTGACGACCGGGAGGCGGACCTTCTGCTGGTGACTGGTGCAGGGACCGCAATCGAAGGGGCAGCCGTGTTCGACCTCCCGCATTGTCCTGGCCGGGGCCGCCGTCGCGGGCATCAGCGTTCGCGTCGACTCGTACCAGCTCGCGTCGTCGGACAGTCGCACGTCCTGCCGCCCATGCTCCTCGCACGACTTGCGCATCCAGACCTCGCCTTCGGGGACCGCCACGACCAGCGCTTCGACTGCGTTCTTGCAGCGGCTGCAAAGACTGGTGGTCTCGTGAAGAACGCGGTCTCCGGGCATCGGCGCGGTCGGCACGGGCCCGATTGTATCCCCTCAATCGTGCCAGCGGAAGGCCCGCAGGCTGACGGCTCCGGTGGCGACGGTCCAGGCGGTCAGCACCAGCAATCCTGGCCCCAGCGTCGCCGCCGTGGTGTCGCCGTGCAGCAGGATCGCTCGCAGCATCCGCACGAGTTGGGTCGAGGGCAAGGCGCTCGAGAGCGCCGGGAGCGGGCCGGGAAGCTCGTCGGCGGGAAAGAAGAACTCGCTGGTGAGCACGACCACCACCGCCACCGCGTTGATCGTGTCCATCAGGTTGACCTCCGTGCGGACCAGGCATGCCAGCGCAAAGCCTGCCGCGATGAACGTGAGCAGCCCGCAGAGCCCGAGGCCTGCCAGCCAGAGGGCGCCCGCCGGCGTCACCGGCAGATCGAACGCCAGTCTCGCCGCGACGGTCATCAGTCCGATCTGCACGAGGGCCAGGGTCGCCCGGGCGACGATCTGCGCGCTCACGAACCAGAACTTCGTCAGCGGAGTCGTGGCCAGCTTTCGCAGGAACTGATTGCCGCGGTAGTGCGCCATCGCGTAGCCCATCCCGAAGAGCCCCTCGATCACGATGGTCCACGTGAGGAGCCCCGGGAACAGGTAGCGGAGATAGGCCTTGCCGTCCACGGGCACGGTCCGCACCGTCGAGCCGGCAGGCAGCAGTCCTTGCAACGCGCGGGCGAGCAGCCGGTCGCGAGAGCTGGCCAGTAGCTCGCATCGGCCCGCGCGGCAAAGGAGCACGGCCTGCACCGAGTGCGCCGTCAGCTTGTTGAACGCGACCGGCTCGCTGGCTTCGAGCGTCACGCGCAGCTCCGGGAACTCTGCCAGTCGCGCCTCGACCTGCGCCGGCAGGCCCTCGGAGGCGACGACGGCGAGCCGGCGCCTCTCGAACGGATGGCCGTCGAGGAACAGAGCGCTCGTGACGAGCAGCAGGGCCATCGGCAATCCGAAGTGGACCAGGGCGGCCGCGCGGCTGCGGCGCACCTCGCCCAGTCTCAGGCGCACCAGCACCAGGAACGCCTTCATCGCAACTCTCCGGTTTGCGCGATCTGACAGGCGCAGTGGTGGAAGAAGGCGTCTTCCATCCGATGCCCGCTGCGTTTTTCGACGGGCACGGATGCCAGCAGCTCCGTGGGTGTCCCCTGCGCCATCAACCGCCCGCCGACCAGGAACAGCACGCGATCGCAGATGGCGTCGGCTTCGCGGAGATCGTGCGTCGTGAGCACGACGGTGCACCACGAGGCCAGGTCGCGCATCCAGCGGCCGATCCGCAGCTTGTTCTCGGGATCGAGCTGCGCCGTCGGCTCGTCGAGGAACACCAGCTCCGGCTGGTGAACGGTGGCGGCGGCCAGGAACAGCCGCTGGGCCTCGCCGCCCGAGAGCGCGTCGACCGGGCAGGTCTCTCGGCCGCCGAGCGCGGCCTCGTTCAGGATGCTCTCTCGGCCGCCGGCGACCTCGTAGATCGCGGCGAACAGCTCGGCGTACTCGCCGGTCGTGATCCCGTCCAGCGCCGATTCCCGCTGCAGCACGACGCCCACGCGGCGGCGCGGATAGCACGCCGCGACGAGCGGCTGGCCGAACAGGCTCACGGCTCCACGGTCCGCGGACAGCAGCCCCTCCAGAATGGCCAGGAGAGTCGTCTTGCCTGCGCCATTGGGGCCCAGGATGCCGACGATCTGCGGGCCCTCGATCGCGAAGCTCACGCCGTCCAGCGCTCGCGCGTCTCCGAAGGACTTCGTCAGCCCCTCGACCCGGACGGCCACCTCCACGGCGTCAGCTCGATACCGCCGGCGCGCGCGCGTTCGCCGGGAAGCAGCGCGTCAGGAACTCCGCGGTGAACACCAGGAACCAGAACTCGGCAAGTTCGTGCCCCAGCGACCCGATCAGCACGTCCCCGATCCCGCGATAGAGCACCAGCTCGAAGTAGCAGTATCCGAGTACGCCGGCGGCGGCGATCATCGCTCTCGCTCCCCGAGCCTCGTCCCCCCGCCAAACCAAACATGCGCCGGCGGCCAGCAACGCCAGCGCCACGGCCGGCAAGAACCGGAACTCGATCCGGAACATGCTCTCGGGCAGGAAGTAGGCGACGCCTGTCGGGTTATGGCCGGGCACGTGCGCCGCGAACCACGGGACCACCACGCCGTCGTACCACGCGTTGAGCGACGGGAACGGCAGCATCCAGCGCACCGTGTTGGCCGGCATCCGTTCGACGCTGGCGAACATCGGCGCCAACGCCGCCAGGGCCAGGAACGTCGCCGCCAGCAGCAACGCTACCCGGAACTTGCAACCCTCCGGCTCGCGGTCGGTGCAGCCGCGGCAGATGCGGTTTGCCACGCAAGCCGGCCGCGTGAAGGCGATGATCCTGCGATCGAAGTACTCGAACATCCCCAGCACGAAGAGAGCCATCCCCGCCGCCGACGCAAAAGAGTGGATGGCTGAAGTGACGTCATTCGACTGGAGCAGCACGTAGACCTCGATGCCGCACGTCAACTCGCTCACCCCGAACAGCGCCAGCGCCCACCAGAGGATGCGGATCTCCGGCAGGTCCTCTTTCGGCAGGAGCAGCCACGGGTGCTCCGGAGGGCTCGACCAGGCTGCCCGGTAGACGTGGACCAGCAACCAGCCGCACAAGACCATCACAGCCACCTTCACCACCAGCGCGATGGCCAGCGCGATCAACGCGGCGCCCAGATCCATGCTCTTGAGTATCGCCCAGCCCGCCGGCAGAGTTCCAGTGCCACGCATCGGGGGAGGAGTTCGCGGAAAGTGGGCAAATCAGTAGAGCGGGCCTTCGCGCCTGCCGAGAAGTCGCATCAATACTGGGCGGGCGCAAAGACCCGCCTCACTTTGGGTTCACGTAGTGATGCGTCTTCCCACGTTTCAGCGTCGCTAACCATCGTGGGGGGCAGGGGAACGGTCGACACCTTCCGTCGATAATCTTCTGTCTTCTGTTGCCCAGTCAGGGATCGCCTCGTCTCGAATCGCGAATCGTGAATCTCGAATCACACAGCGCTTCTATCGAGAGGGCCCCATCATCAAGCCTCGGCTTCGCCCTGCGCCATCGCCTGGCCGCGAGCAGCCCCTGCTATCCTGGGAGACCGTCACGGCCTGAGAAGAATGCCGCCAATACTGCCGGTGGTCTGTCTGCCTTCAACTCCCAGCTCTCTCCGGCCCGCCGCGCGTCCGACTCGCGCCGCCGGGCGCTGCCTGCTGTTCGCGATGCTGCTCGCGCTCCCGAGTTTCGCGCCAGCCGGCACGCCCCCTCGACGACCGAACTTCGTCTTCTTCTTCATCGACACGCTTCGCGCGGATCACGTCGGCTGCTACGGCTACAAGCGGCCCACCACTCCGACCATCGACAATCTGGCGGCCTCCGGGACGCTGTTCGAGAACTGCTTCTCGCAGTCGACCTGGAGCCTTCCGTCCTACACGACCTTCTTCACCTCCTGCTACCCGCGAACTCACGGCGTGCTCTCGGCCGCCCGATCGCTGGCGCCTGGAATGCGCACCTTGCCGGGCATCGTCGGACTGCGCGGATACGAGACGGTTGCTTTCGTCGGCGGCGGGCATCTGGCTCCGAACTTCGGGCTCGATCGCGGGTTCTCGCTCTACAACTCCTCCGAGACGGCGTCGTCCATCTCGTGGTCCGTCCGGAAAGCCATCCGCTGGTTGGAAGCCCGCAAGCCGGGCCCCTTCCTCCTGTTCGTGCACGGCTACGACGTCCACTCGCCCTACCAGTCTCCCCTCGGCTTCTCCGAGATGTACGACCCTGGCTATCGAGGCATCGTCCACCGCAAAGGGTTCCTGCGCCTGGAGTTCCTCAGCACCATCACCGACGGCAAGTTCGACCCGTGCGACCTCGACCCGGAGGACGCCGGCAACGACTCTCCCGATACGCTTCCAGCTCCCTGGCGGCCAGGCCCCGAGGGCCTCTGGCCCCGACTTCCTTCGCTGCCGCACGCGCTCACCCCCGCCGATCGAGAACACCTGATCGCGCATTACGACGGCGCCCTCACCTACGCCGACAGCTGGCTGGCACGCCTCCTTGACGCACTGCGTCAGAAGGGAGACCTGGAGAACACCGTCGTCGCCGTCTCGGGCGACCACGGCGAGCACCTCTTGGAACACGGGTTCCTCGGCCATAGCCGCGAACCGCGCGAACAGGTGATTCACGTGCCCCTGGTAATGGCCGGTCCCGGCATCGCCCGCGGACGGCGCATCGCGGACCCTGTCGGCCTCATCGATGTCGCGCCGACCGTTCTCGACCTTTGTGGGGCCGTCCCCTGCCGGCAGCACCAAGGCAAGAGCCTGGCCGGCTACCTGTCGTCCACGTCCTCTCTCGCGAGCTTGCAGGACCCGGGCGCCGTCAGCTACCACGACGACACCTACTCGTTTCGCACTCGCGACTGGCATCTGCTGGAGTGGCGCCAGCCGGACCGCCTCGAGCGGGTGGAGGTCAAGCTCTTCCACGTCGCCCGCGATCCTTCGGAGCTGGCGGAGGTGGGCGACCAGAACCCCGAGACGCGGCGGCAGATGCTGGAGCGGCTGGGCGACTGGAGC
Organism: Candidatus Wallbacteria bacterium; assembly: GCA_016199905.1. Taxonomy (GTDB): domain Bacteria; phylum Muiribacteriota; class UBA6191; order JACPRK01; family JACPRK01; genus JACPRK01. The sequence goes on along the minus strand of JACQFU010000216.1, from coordinate 6,394 downwards.
GAAGAGTTCGACCGTCCGGGGACCGCCGCCGGTTCCAAGCTGACTCCGCGGCTGCGGGAGATCCTCCGGCGGTTCGGGTACTGGTGAGCGATGCGAGCCGCGCCGATTCTTGCCCTCGCCTGGCTGGCAGCCGCAGCCGTCCTGCCGGCCGCGCCGCCGGCGGCCACGAACTTCGCGCTGCACGAAGTCTTCCGTCGCTACGATACCGACGCCGACGGCTTCATTTCCCCCAGCGAATGGGCGCGCCTGGCCGGCGGGCCGGCCGACCTGCCGCTCGATCTCGACGGGGACGGCCGGATCTCCGAATCCGAGTTCGACGAAACCGTCGCGCAGGTCCAGCTCCCCGGGCCGATCGAAGTCAACCCGGATGCAGCGCCGCTGCTGGAAAGCGCCCGCAAGTTCGCCGCGGCAGGCTCGCTGTTCGAGGCCGAGCGGGACTTCGCCGCCGCCGCAAACCATCTCGAAGGCGACCCGAGCGGCCTGCTCGGCCAAGCCGGGTGCCTGCAGCGTATGGGGAAGGTGGACCAGGCCGTCGACGTCTACCGCCGCGCAGCGGAGAGGGTCCCGAACGCTCCCGAGACCTGGCAGCGTCTGGCGGATGCCCTTCGCCTAAAGGGAAATGACGAAGAGGCGCGCGAGGCCGCGGCGAGGGCATCCGCTCTGCTCGTCTTTGCTCGATCCATCCGCCATCGCGCCTCGGAGGACTCGACGGCGCCTGCCACCGGCTGCCTCTGCCCCGTCCAGCGCGAAGTCCGCAGGCTGGATTTCCCGGCTGCCGTCGCCGCCGCAGCCGCCGCGGCCCGCGCCCGGCCCGACACGTGGGAACCGCCGCTGCTGTCGGCGGCCCTCTTCTCCGCGAGCGGGAAATCGGCCGCGGCTTCGTCCAGCCTCACTATCGCGGAAAGCCTGGGCGCACCCCGGACGACCGTCGCGGCGCTTTGGATCGGGCTGCTGCTCGACAGGGCCGAGCGCGGCACTGCGGTCGTGGAACTGGCCCGCCTGGCCAACTCCCGATGCCCTGCCCGGGACCAACTCGAGGTCGCCTGGCAACTTGGGAGCCGGGCCGAATGGAGGCTGGCCGCTCCGTGGCTGCAGGTCCCGCTGCAGACGATCAATGGAGCGCGTGCCCCCGTGCTGCTGGGAGCCGTCACGCTCTGGAAGGTCGGCGACGTCGAGGCGGCCAAGCAGATCGTCGACTCCTATATGGGCGCCCTGACGCCCGGGATCGACGGACTGCCCGTGATGCTCAGGCTATGCCAGGCCATCGGCCGATTGCCCAAAGCGCGGACTTCCATCGAGCAAATGCTGAATCAACCGGCCCGCGCCGAGGTCTGGCTCGCGCTGGCCCGCGCCCAGGGCCTGGCGGGCGATCGGCGCTCTCAACGGCAATCGCTCGAGGTGGCGCTCGAACGCGCCCCCGCCCCTTCCGCTATCCGCGCTCGCGTGGACCGGGAACTGGCCGCCCTGGACCGGGCCGAGGCGCGCGAGCTCCCGGGGGGCCAGCCGAGGAAAACCGCGAAGCCCTCCCCGGCACCGCCCGACGAGCCGCTGCTGGCCCCGCCAGGTTTTTCGGCGGCCCCAGCCGGAACCTCCGTGACTCCGCGAACCTCAGGCGGTCGCTGAGCGGCTCCCCCGGATTGACATCGGCTCTCTTGATCATCATGATCTTGGGGCCCTCAATCGACGCTCGCAGGAGAACCTCATGTCCCTCCCCAGACGCTCCCTCGCTCTCGCCGCAGTCTTGGGTCTGGCCACGCTCCTGGCGCCGTCTGCGCGAGCGACGGTCCGCGTCCACGTCGAAGAGGGCGAACGCAACGTGCAATTCGAGCCCATCAAGGGCGACGGCAAATACGTCCGCTGCGTCTTCGTCTACGGCGTCACGCGGCAGAAAGTCCTCGATTGCCTGCCCGGCCCCGCGACGGGCCCCAACGGCTTCGCGCCCAAGATGGTGACCGAGACTCCCATCGAACAGCAGTTCGTCGACGGCGTCACGCACGCCGAGAAGATGCGGCTTCCCGGTCTCCCAGCCGTGATGGGCGCGACCGTCGAGGGCCGCCGCACAGCCGATGGGATGGCGTTCACGATGCGTGACGGCCTTACCTATGGCGACTTCACGCTGACCGTCTCGCCCGAACGCACGACTTCCGACGGCTCGCTCGAAGTGAAGGTCACCGAGGCAGGCTCCTTCAGCATCCTGAAGAGCAAGCCCAAGTCGCTGCTGGGCGTCCCGGCCTACCTGTTCAGCAACTGGACGCCGATGGGCTGGTTCATGCAAGGCGTCAGCGGCGCGGTCGTGTCGAAGGCGCACATCTTCCTGTTCCAGCTGGAAGACGTTCTGCGACGGCGGTTGGGCGCCCGGGACTGACGCTTGGGTCGCACAGTACCCTTTCTGGGTATTGCTCTGTTGCTCGCTGCCCGCGTGGTGGCGGGTCAGGACGTGGCCGTTCTGCCGGGTTCGCGCCTGACCACCCAGGCTGCGACGGTCCAGTACGTAACCGGGAAGAGCCCGCTTTTCGTCCTGCAGGCGGAGGGCGTGGGCATCACGGGCACCCAGTCGCTCGACATTTCGCTCGCCTGCACCGCGCCGACGCAGCTGAGGCTCTACCTGATCCCGCGGGAGGGGACCGCCCGGTTTCGTTACGTCGTGCTGGCCGGCGAGCGGCTCGCGACGCGCTTGAAGCTGCCGCTGGAGGCCTTCGATCCCGACCCCCAGGTGGAGCGCGGCCAGGTCCCGCCTGACGGAGCGCTGCTGATGATCGACGTGCCGGGTTTCATGCGAAAGCTGCTGTCCAACAAGCTGCGGTTCGGCCCTTGCCGCGTGACGACGGAGCCTGCCGGGCTTCCGGAAGAGCAGACGGTCCCCCCCGAGCCCGCCGGCGTCGAGTACGACCGCATCCTGGGCGGTTGGCTCGGCAAGACCGCCGGCAGCCGCCTCGGCGCCGCCAACGAGGGGCGGCTGGAGCCCGCCTGGGAGCAGCTTCCCGAGCTGCAGCGCGGACTCTCCGCGAATTCCTGGGGCTTCGGTCCCGACGACGATACCACGTTGATGGTTTCGAACCTGTTGCTCCTGCGCGCCAAAGGACCGGGCTTCAAGCCGCGGGACGTGATCGAGCGCTGGACAACTGGGGTGTCTCGCGAGTATCTATGGAAGACCGAGCGGCGTACCCTGGAAGAGTACAGTAAGGGAGTCCCGGCGCTGGAGTGCGGCCGCGGCCCGCTTGGGGATTCGATTTGCGCCCGGATTCGCGCCGACGTCTGGGGGCTGGTATCGCCCGGCGACACCTTCCGCGCGCTCGGGTTTGCGGTCCGCGATGCGCCCTGCTCCAACAGCGGGCTGGGGCTGCTCTCGGGCCGCTTCGCAGCTGCGGCGGCGAGCGTGGCTTTCGAGGCGAAGAGCCCGCGCGATCTTCTGGTTCGCGCTCTCGACGCAGTGGGCGACCCGGCCAGCGAGCACTCCCGGGTTCTGCGCCGCTGCCTCGATCGTCAAGCCGCCGGCGTCCCGCTCAGGGCGGCCTACGAAAGCCTTCGCAAGGAGGTCTTCGAGCCGCTCCACGCGCGGGATGCGACGAACGCGTGGGCCTACGCGCTGCCTAACGACGCCCTGGTGGCGCTGGCGTTGCTTTACGGCGAGGGCGACTTCGCGAAGACCGTCGCCCTTGCAGCGGCGCTGGGTTGGGACACCGACTGCAATGCCGCCACGGCCGGCTGCTGGATGGGAGTGCTGCTGGGGGCCGGTCGCATTCCGCCGGCGTTCACCGGTCCGCTGCACGACAGGCTGCGCGTCGCGATCCCGGGCCAGGAACACTGGAGTCTGCGGCGTCTGGCGTGGCTCACCTGGCGCACGGCGCAAGACTTGAGGGGGCGCTGAGGGTTAGCCGGCGGTCACGGTATCAGCACGATCTTGCCCTGTGCCCCGGATTCCATCACCAGCCCGTGGGCGCGTGCGGCGGAGCCGAGCGGAAGCTCCTGGCGCACGATCGGGCGGAGCGTGCCGCTCTCCAGTCCCGCCACGAGCGCGGCGTGAACGATTGCGAGCTCCGCGGGCGTGGCGTTCAGCAGCGCCATCCCGACGATCGACGCATCGCGCGTCATCGCCGCCCGCGGATCGATCGGGATGGCGCCGCGGCTGCCGATGACGACCACCCGGCCTCGAGGGGCCAGCACCTCCAGGTCTTTTGCGAGGTTCACGTTGGCCAGCATCTCCAGGACGATGTCGACCCCTCTGCCGCCGGTGAGCTTCATCAGCTCGTCCAGGTAGCCTGGCGCGCGGTGGTCGAGGACGTGATGCGCGCCTTGGGTCCGGACCAACTCGCGCCCAGCCTCCGTGCCGCCCGTTCCAAAGACGGTCAAACCCGCCGCTCGGGCCAGTTGCACGGCTGCGACCCCGACACCGCCGCTGGCCCCGTGAACCAGCACGGTCTCGCCGGGAGTCGCGCGGGCGCAGAAGAAGAGCGCGCGCCAAGCGGTACCGTAGGGGACGAAGACGCCCGCCCCCTGCGCATACGAGACGCGCTGGGGAAGCGGGTGTACCTGCTGCTCCAGGCAGAGCGCTTTCTGGGCGTAGGTTCCCGAGAGGCAGCCTGCGATGTAGACGCGCTCGCCCGCAGCGCGGCCGGTAACGCCGGGCCCGATCGATTCGATGACGCCAGCCCCGTCCATCCCCGGAGTGAACGGCAGCGGCGGCTTTCGCGCATAGGCGCCGGAGCGGATGTACGTGTCCACCGGGTTCACGCCTGCCGCCTCCACCCGCACCACGACTTGTCCGGCGGCGGCCGCCGGATCCGGCACTTCGGCCAGCTTCAGCACCTCGGGACCGCCGAACTGAGTCACCTGGATTGCTTTCATCCGAATACTCCTTAGAATCCGAAGAGGTCGAGCGCCGGCCCGTCCTGGCGCTCCGAGACGACGTAGCAGGTGCTCGTGCCCGGGGCGGAGAAGAACGCCACGGGGCGGCCTCGCAGGCCGGCCGCAGCGCACTGGAACGACAATCCGCCGTCCACCGAAATCCAGAAAAGGTCCGTCGAGTCGAAATGTCTGGATGCCAGCAGGAGCCGCGCCCCTGCCGCCCGGCCCGGGATCGGCGCCGGATTGCCCGCAATCCTTGCCCGCGCCACGGGACGCAGATGGCGGCAATCGAAGACCACCAACGTCTCGCCCTCGCGCCAGAGCAGAAGGTCCCGCGCGCCCCAGTAGATGGGCGTCCCCGTGAGCGGCCCCGAAGCGGCCGTCGACGTCTGACGTCCCTGCCGCGGCCGGGCAATCCAGTCGGATCTCGCCCCGCTGCCAGCCGCGCGTTGCACGAGCAGCACGTCGTCCTCGCTGCGCTGGAAGACGGCCGCGATCTCGGCGTCCGGGGGCAGTCTCCAGTTGGGCGGTCCCAGTTTCAACAGCCGGAATCCGGGTCCCGTTCCATCCTTGCCCAATGCCAGCAGGCTGCCCAGGTAGGTGTCCTCGCCTACCTCGAAGGTCAGCGTGGGGGCGAGGGGCCAGAACCCGCCGCCGGCCAACGGAGTTGCGCTGCGAAGCGGTCCCGCGAACGTGCAGCGAACGAGCCGATCGCCGCAAGAAGAGATGGCCTCCGTCGGCCCCACCACCTCCAGCACCGTCGCGCCGGGACAGCCCGGCAATAGCGGCAGCGGAGACGCCTCGTGCATGTTCATCGTGTAGACGAGCGGAACCGCCGGCGCGTCGCCCGCGCCCGCGCCCGCTCGCCCCGTCACCAGAAGCGTATCCCCGTCGGGAAAGGCGAACCGCAGACTCTGCGCTGCCACTCCCGGGAGCGGTGTTTCGCGAGTGTCGCCCCCCGCAGGGTCCCGCGCCACCAGCCGGCTTCCTTGCGGGGTCTCGCGAAGGTACAGGAGCCGACCGTCTTGCCAACGGAAACGCGTTCCCGCGAGCTTCGGCTCCACAATCGCCGCCGTCTTTTCGCCGGGTCTCCAACGCATGAGCGAGGCTCCAAGTGGCGTTCCCTGCAGCGTCACGAAGTAGAGCCCGCCGGTGGTCGCCGCCATCGCCGTCAGGCTGGCGCGAGTCGCAAACTTCTCGAGCCGGGCCGGTTCCGCCCCCCAAACCGCTGCCGCCAGGGCCAGCCAGGCGCCCGCAAGTATCCTCCAGTCCGGTATCTTCCGCCGCTTCACGGCCGACACTCTAGCACTCGAGAGCCGGACAAAACGGGCAGTTCTCTTCAGTTGTGAGGTAAACGTACCGCAAAGTGTACGAAAAAGGGTGACTTTCAACCGACGAAAAGGCATAATGCCGGCCTGTGAGCGCTCGAAAAATTCTCTTCATTCACCCGGAGCACAACACTTCGTACTGGGGCTTCCAGTACTCCCTTCCGCTGTTCGGCAAGAAGGCGATGCATCCGCCGCTGGGCCTCATCACGGTCGCCGCGATG
>JACQFU010000215.1 GCA_016199905.1 Candidatus Wallbacteria bacterium | reverse complement strand
GGCCGGGCAGCACGAAGCGCACGCGGCAGGCTGGGCCGTAAAGCGCGATTGGGCCGTGGTTCCGCCGAAAGGCCCCGGCCAGGTGCAGGTTGGCCAGCTCGTGATCGAGCCGGCCTCCGAGCGCTCCCAGCAGGGCTACGGGCACCAGCCGGCGCCGGGCGATCTCCGCCAGCACCAGCTCCAGGTCGGTCTCGTCCTTTTCGACCGGATAGCGGTGGCTCTCCGCTTCCGGGGGCATGCGCCGTACCGAGTCGCCGTCTCCCATCCAGAGACGGGCTTTCAGACTCAATTCATCCAGATAGTCCGCGCCCGAGTCGGCGCAGGCGACGAACGACTCCCCCATCTCGATCTCCTCTCGGAGCACGGCCGCGCAGCCCAGGTCTCCGCCTGCGAGGACCACGCAGGCCGGCTTCCAGCCGCGGTAGAGCCAGACGCCCGGGGAGGTCATCTGTCAGGGAGTTTCGGGTTTCCTCGACGGCTGACCTTCTCCTCGACGCGGCTGTCGAGAAGGATCGTGACGGGTCCGTCGTTGACCAGCTCCACTTGCATCGTGGCGCGAAAGACGCCGGTCCGGACGGCCACGCCCGCGCCGCGAAAGGCCGAGGCCAGCTCTTCGAAGAGCGGGGCGGCCGCTTCGGGAGCGGCGGCATCGCTGAAGCTGGGTCGCCGGCCCCGGCGGCAGTCGGCCAGCAGCGTGAACTGGCTGACCAGGAGCAATTCGCCGCCCAGCTCGCGCAACGAAAGGTTCATCTTGCCGGCTTCGTCTTCGAAGAGACGCAGCTCGGGCACCTTGCGCGCCATCCAGTCGATGTCCGGCCTCCCGTCGCCCGAGCCAATGCCCGCCAGTGCGAGCAGCCCCCGGCCGATCGCCGCCACCTGGCGGCCGTCGACGGACACGGAGGCGCGACTGACTCTCTGAAGAACGGCGATCATCGACCGCGAGTCGACCCATCCATGGCTTCGCCCCCGAGCCCCCACCAGGGGACTCGTCCCCTGGACCCCGCTGCATCGAGAGACTCTCTCCTGATAATGGGGGTGCGGAGGCGAGGCCCCAGCAGATCGATCCGTACAACTCCATTCAGGGACAGTCTTGCGCCACTTGCTCCGTGACAGACACTTGGCTCAGTGTTGGGGCAAGGGGTCGATCCGAACAGCCGTCCGTGGTAAACAGGTCCGCGGGCGCTAACCGGCACGGCGCTCACTGGCCGTCGGTGTCGCTGCGGATGCGCTCGTCGGCGGGGTTGTCGCTGGCGCCGCCGAAGTCCGCGTTCCGCGGCGTCTGCCGGCCCGTGCCTCGGTCGGGCGCCGGTCGCTCGGCGGGCGCCGGGGGCGCCGTGGACGTCGAGGCGTCGGGCTCCACGACGGGGCCGGCCGGGACCGACGAACCGTTGCCCTGGACACCCTGGGTGACCGGCCGATCCTCGTCGGTCGTGCCGGACTGGGCCATGATCTCTTGCAGCACCGCGTAGTCGAGGTTCTTGTTCTCGTACTTGCCCGGCGGGGCGTTGGATTGTGGCACCCAGACGAAGTCCGGATGGGCGAACTCGCTGGAACCCGTCCACTCGCTTGCCACGATCCGGTTCCGGTCGTCGAGCTTCATCCGGAACGAGTACTTGATCGGCAGCGCCTTGGGGCCGTCGAACTCATAGGGGGCGTAGGTGGCGTAGGTCGCCTCCGCTTCGAAGGTGTACTCGCGCTTGCTCTCGTCGAAATTCTGGACGTACTTGTAGCCGTAGGTCGGGTGGTTGTCCTTGGCGTTGTCCGCGTCGACTTCCGTGACGAACGCCTGGTTGCGCTGGCCCAAGTAGTCGAGGCAGATCCGGTGGAAGTTGTGAGGATAGATGTCCTTGAACTCTTCTCCGCCCTTCTCGTGCAGGTACTGTTTGGCCTTCTCGAGCTCCGCGCCCTGGAAGTTCGACAGCGTGATTCCCTCGTAGACGTACCCGCGGTCGCGCACGCCGTTACGCTCCAAGTATCGCCTGCGGATGATCGGATGCGTCATGTCCGCAATGCAATCCATGAAGGACTCCGTGAGCAGACCCTTCATATCGGGCCGCGTGAACACCATCGTGCGCTCCCGGCGCGACTCGATGACGTACTGGTCCTCTCCTTCACCGTTGAGGTCGTAGGCTTCGGCATAGGAGCCGTACTTCAGCCGCGCGGCCTTCAACGGGCCCTTCAGCTTCACCTCGGTCTGCTCCGGCGGCTGGGGCACCAGGCAGGCGGCGGCAGCCCAGCCGTTGCAGTGGCCGAACCATCCGTAACGCGCCTTGCCCGAGATCTCGTACTCGCTGCCATCGGCAGCCGTCATCTTGATTCGCTTCTCGCGAGGCTTGGTCTCCTCGATGCCGTCCGCAGGCTTCTCGAACGCCTTCTGGAAGTAGTTGTGCTTGTTGGCCGGGTTGGCTTCCCAGGCGGCGGCCGCCGGCAGCTTGCCCGACTGGCTCAGGACGTAGCTATCGTACTTCTCCAGAGGAGACAGCCCCAGGCTGCCCGAGCGGCCGAAGCTGAGCCGGCACCAGACGAAGGGCCAGTAGCCGCTCGACCAGGGCAAGTTCTCCTTCTTCACCGACATGTCCCGCACGTACTTCTCGTGCACCACGGGAAAAGTCCGGTCGCCGGTCACGCGGTTCCCATTGACCCACCTCAGGTCGTAGCTCTCCAGCCGCTGGGACTTGTCCCCGACCGTGCGGATGACGTCGTCGAAGTTGAGCGTCTCGCCGGACGGACGGACCATCCGATCGAGGGCGTCCGAAGACAGCG
>JACQFU010000214.1 GCA_016199905.1 Candidatus Wallbacteria bacterium | reverse complement strand
GGGGCAAGCGAGGCGCGAATGTGCGCAAATGACACGCTCTGAGGCGATTGTGGATAAGCGCGTCAAAGCCTGGTCTATGCAGGTTTTTCGGCACTTCGAATGGGCGCCTGGACCCAGCGGACTGACGAGGGATGCCGAAATCTGTCGAAATCCCTCGCAAGCAGGACGCGGCATGGCGTAAAATGCACGGGCAGCTCCTGCAGACCCTGCCCGATGCCCCCACCCAACGCCATGCTCTACGATCGTGTCCACGTCGAATCCCTCGCCTGTGAGCTGCCGCCTGTGCGACTCACCTCCGAGGAGCTCGAAGAGAAGATTGCCCCGTGCTTCGAACGCCTCGGCCTCAAGACCGGCTGGTTGCGGGAGAAAACAGGTATCGGCGAGCGGCGGCTCTGGGAGCGGGGCGACCTGCTGAGCCGTTCGGCCTCCGCCGTCGCCAAGCAGGCCCTCGACCAGACAAACCTCTCTCCGCGCGATATCGGCGCCATTGTCGTGTGTTCGATTTCTCACGAGAACGTGGAGCCGGCCACGGCCGTCCTCTGCCACGAGAATCTGGGCCTCCCGTACACGGCCGACGCTCACGACATCACCAATGCGTGCGCCGGTTGGGTGAACGGCCTCATCGAGGTGGCCAACAAGATCCAGCTCGGCCACATCCAGGCGGGGATCGTCGTCACCTCCGAGGACATCTGCCCGGCCCTCGACGCGACCATCCGGCAGCTCAACGACAACCCCACGAAGGCGTTTTTCGAGAAGACCTTTGCGACGTTGACGATGGGTTCGGGAGCCGCCGCGGCAGTCCTGTCGGACCGTTCGGTTTCGAACACCGAGCACCGGTTCGTGGGCGCCACCCAGATGACCTTCTCCCATCACAACCGCCTCTGTCGCTTGCAGGTTCCCGACGGTCCCGTGCTGACGGACTGCTGGGGCCTCCTGATGGCCGGCCTGGAGCCTTCCAAGAAGTGCTGGGAAGCCTTCCTTCAGGAGGTCGGCTGGAAACCCGCGGACATCGGGCTCTCCATCTTCCACCAGGTCAGCCGGATGCATCGCGACATGATGTGCGAGAACCTGCAGTTGAGCAAAGAGACCAACCCGATCACCTTCGATCGCCTGGGCAACATCGGCACCTGCACGGTCCCCATCACCTGGGCCCTCGCCCAGGAGGAAGGCCGGCTGCAGACAGGCCAGAAGATCGCGATCAACTCGATCGGAAGCGGAATCGTCGCCATCATGGGCGGCGTCGTCTGGTAGTCGCGTGCCGGCGCGAACGCCTGGCGGGCAGGCGCGGAGGCCTGCCCTACTGCGTCCGCCACCAGTCGCAGAGCAGCCGCATCCCTTCGCGCGTGCTGATGCGGGGCGTGAAACCGAAGTCCTGACGCGCGCGCTCGATGCTGTAGAAGTGGGAGTGCGCCAGCTCGCACGCCAGGAAGCGGGTCATTCGCGGCTCGCCGCGCAGGCCCAAGGCTCGATGCGCCGCCTCGCTCGCGGCTCCCAGGGCGTAGGCCGCGGAGAAGGGCATCCGGACCCGCACGCCGGGCAGTCCGAGCCCCTCGAGTAGCTCGCCGATCCAGCTCCAGAGCGTGACGGGCTCGCCCTGGGTGATGAAGTACGCCTTGCCACCCACGTTCGGGCTGTCGGCTGCCATCAGGTGGGCTGTGGCCGCGTTCTCGACGTAGACGACGTCGACCCGATTCGTGCCGTCGCCCACTTGCAGCAGCTGGCGGCGTCGAGCGCGATCGACCAGTCGAGGAAGAAGGCTGGAATCGCGCGGTCCGAAGACGATGTGGGGCCGAAGGGCCGTCGTCACCAGGCCGCCAACACCGTTTGCCGCCAGGATGCGGCGCTCGGCCTCGGCCTTCGTGGCCGGGTAGTGCGCGAGGAAACTCGAGGGGTACGGCACGGATTCGTCGACGCCCAGCTGGTCCTTGCCGTCGAAGACGACGCTGGGAGAGCTGGTGAACACGAGCTTGCCGGCGTCGCCCGCGCGGCAGCCCTCCAGAACGTTGTCGGTGCCGATGACGTTGGCGGCCCAGAAGTCTTTCCAGCTGCCCTCGAATCCGACGCGGGCCGCCGTGTGGAAGACGACCTCCTGTCCCCGGCAGGCCGCCAACACCGCCGGCCGGTCGGCCACGTCGCCCTGGATGCAGACTGCGCCCAGTTCTTCGAGCTCCGCGTAGCGCTTCCGGCCCAGCACGGTGACCCGATCGCCGCGGGCCAGGAGTTGCTCCACCACGTAGCGGCCCAGGAAGCCTCCTCCGCCGGTCACCAGCGCCTTCATCGTTTGCGCAGCTCCTCCCGCGCCCAGACGGCCAGGTCTTCGCGTCGGATTTTCGCGTTGTGGCGCACGTCTACCGGGAAGGACGGATGGAAGAGCACGTGGTCGAGCGGGATCGAGCGCTGCCGGGCCCGTTCGAGCAGCTCGCGCGCCCACTCGGCGCGGTCGCGCGCAACGTCCGGCTCCGGCTCCACCACGAGCACGGCGGCCTGGCCCAGTGGCGAGGGGACGCCGACCAGGGCGGTGCGGTAGACCCCGGCGAGGCCGTTGAACTGGCCTTCGATCCGTACGCTGAACAGCGTCACGCCCCCGCGGGTCACGCGATGGGCCTTGCGGCCGCAGAACCAGATTCGGCCTTGCCCGTCGAGATAGCCGAGATCGCCCATCCGATGCCAGATCGTGCCCTCCTCCGCAATCTTGGACAGCCGCGTGTGATCGGGCCGTTCCAGATACTCGCGAGCGGCGAGCGTGCCGCTGACGGCGATCTCGCCAACCTCGCCCGGCGGCACCTCGAGCGCTGCCCAACCTTCGGAACCAAGGGCGAGCGGCTCGTCGGTGATCTTCAAAATCCGCACTCGGGTCTCGGGAAGCGGCCGGCCGACGCAGGTTCCGGCTCCCTCCCGGCTCATCGCCCAGGTTTCGCCGACGACCTCGGAGGCCGAGATCGTCGCCACGCCAAGGCACTCCGTGGCTCCGTAGGGCGTGTGCACTTCGCCGTTGGGCAGGATACGTTTCCAGAGCTCGAGCAGCTTCCCGGGAACGGGGGCTCCCGCCATCAGGATTCTCCGGACGGACGGCAGAGTCACCTGCCGCTCGTCGCACCAGCGACCGACGCGGTTCCAGATCGCCGGGGACCCGAAGGTGTGGGTCACGCCCTGGTTCCGGATGGCCTCGACGATCCGGGCGGGGTCCACCTGGGCGGGGCGCGTCGGGTCCATGTCGGGGATCACGGCGGTAGCGCCCCAGGCCGTGCTGAAGAGGACGAAGACCGGAAACGCGGTGAGATCGATCTCATCGGGGCCGATCCCGTAGGCGCGCTGCTGGATCGAGACCTGGCCCTGGATCATCCCGTGGGTGAAGGGAACGCCCTTGGGGACGCCGGTGCTGCCGCTGGTGAAGAAGATGGCTGCGGTTTCGGCCGCGGTGGTGGCCGCGACCGGGACGGGGGAGTCGCCCTCTTCACGCACGCGGGCCAGGGGAAGAGCGCCGGGTGCCCAGCCGCCCGCGACAATGGGGATGCGCACGCTTCGGAAAGCGGATGGGAACAGCAGGCGCATCAGGTGCGCGCGGGCGATTCCGATGAAGCCGGCAGGAGCGGCCTCGCGGAAGCACGCCAGCATGGCTTTCCGGCCCATTCCGGGATCGACGAAGACCGGCACCGCGCCTACCTTGAAGAGCGCGAAGGCGATGGCGACGAACTCGAGCGACGGCCGCACCAGCATCGCCGTGCGCACGCCTCGGCCCAGGCCCAGCTTCAGGAATCCGCGGGCCAGCCGGTCGGCCTCCAGGTCGAGCTGGGAGAACGTGAGATGGCTATAGGTCACACGGCCCGCGGCGTCGCGGCCTGCGGGGAACACGACGGCCCGCTTGAACGGCGTCTCGCGAGCGCGCTGGGGGAGGTAGGTGGCGACGTTGACCGTCTCGCCGGCGGCCGTCACGGAAGCGGGTTCTCCTCCAGGAAGCGCGCGATGCGGGGCACGATGCGCTCGTGGGCGTCTTCGAGCACGTAATGGCCGGCGTCGTCGTAGCGCTCCACGGCGGCCTGGGGGCACAGCGTTAGCCACCGCTCCAGGAAGCCCGGGTGGAAGCAGAAGTCGCGCATACCCCAAAGGATGAGCATGGGCCGGTCGCGGAACCGGGGCAGATCGTCCTCCACGGCCCGGCAGACCGCCCAGGCGGGGTCAGCCGGCGTGAAGGGGATGTCGGCCACGAAGCGGTGAACGGCCACGCGGTTGGCCCACGAGTCGTAGGGCGCCAGAAAGCCGGCGCGAACATCCGGAGTCAAACGCTCCGAATGGTTTATTGCCCACTGCAGCGCGGCCAGGCAGAAGAGGTTCAAACCGCGAATGGCGAACTGTCCGAAACCGGGGAAGCGGCAGCTCCGGATGGTGACCGGGAAGTAGAGGCCCGGCGGGCGAGTCCAGGCGGCGGTGTTCAGCAAAACGATGCGCCGCACCAGCCCGGGGTGGCGGCGCGCGAATCCCAGTCCGATGAGCCCGCCCCAGTCGTGAAGCACCAGCGTGATGCGTTCCAGTTCGAGGCGCTCGACGAGCCGCTCGAGGTTCTCGATGTGGGTCGTCGCCGTGTAGGGATAGTCCTGAGGCTTGTCCGAGAGGCCGCAACCCATGTGGTCCGGCACGATGCAGCGCCGGCTGCCCCTAAGTCCCAGCACGAGGTTGCGGTAGAAGAAGGACCAGGTGGGATTTCCGTGGAGCATCAGCATGGGCTCGCCGGGTCCCTCGTCGAGGTAGTGCAGCTTGCGGCCGTCCAGCTCCAGGAAATGAGATTCGAAAGGGTAAATGTGTCGGAATGGAGCGAGGTCGGCCGTCACGCGAGTACCTCCTCGCCCGCGGGCCGCTTGCCGAACTGCAGCCAGAGCGACATACCGAAGTAGTAGACCGGATAGGCCAGCGATGCGGCGGCGAGCCCCGCCGGCGGCCTATCGACGTCGAGCAGGATGGCGAAGATCATGGCGAACCAGACACAGGTGAGCACGATGTTGAGGGCCTTGTGCTGGGCCGTTTTCGAAGGATAGAGGCATTTGATGGGCGCGAAGACCAGCAGAGCCAGTGCAACGAAGCTTGCCCCGTTGACCCACAACGGCAGCTTGAGCACGTAGGCGTAGAGCACGGCGATGTTCCAGTACGAGGGGAAACCCGTGAAGAAGTTGTCGGTCGTTTTTGCCGCTTCGTTGCAGAAACCGTAGCCGCTCGCCAGCAGCGCAAGCAGAAGCGCCGGAAACCACCCGGCCCCGATCAGCCCGAAGCGCCAGGCAAGGAAGAGAGGGATGAAGACGTAGTTGAGATAGTCGGTGATGTCGTCGAGCTTTCGTCCGTCGAAGGTGGGGGCCCAGCGCTTCACGTCCACTGCGCGGGCCATCGTGCCGTCGGTGCTGTCGATGAAGAGGGCGGCGAACAGCCAGAGGAACGCTCTCCTGGCATCCCCGGCAACGCCTGCCTCGAGCGCCATGAACCCCGTCAGCAGGCCCAATCCCGTGTAGAGGTGGACGCACCAGGAGAGGACGATGCGGGCGCGGTCGCTCATCGCCGGAAGCGGGCCTACCGGGTGGTAGAGTCGGCGCGGCTGCCGCCCTTGGGTGCCAGGAGCGCGGCGGCCTCCGCGTCCAGGAACCAGAGCACGCGACCTTGCGCCGAGAGCAGGAGCTGGGCCGGGTAGCGCATCGGGTCGGGCGGCGACTCCAGCACCTCCTGCACCACGCGCGCCTTCTCGGCGCCGCACGCCAGCAGCACCACGCGGTTGGCCTCGAATAGGAGAGAGGGGCCGAATGTGATCCGTTCGCGCGGCGCAGCCACGGCTCGCGTGTGGAGCACCAGTCGATCGCGGTTCGCGATCGCCTTGGAGCCCGGGAACAGCGAGGCCACGTGGGCGTCCAGTCCCAGGCCCAGGAAGACGATGTCGAGCTGGGGAATGGCCGGTTCGGGGGTCGAAGTGGCCTGCCGCAGCGTGGCTTCGTAGCGCGCGGCGATGGACTTCGGCGCGCCGAGCTCCACGGGCGGGGTATGGACGTGGCTGCTCGACACGGGCACGTGCTCGAGCAACTCGCGCATCGCTGTGCCGTGGTTGCTGTCGGGCGAGTCGGCCGGCACGCAGCGCTCGTCGCTCCAGTAGATGTCGAGGCGCTCCCAGGGTACGGCGCTGGAGCGCGGGTGCTCGCGCAACGCCGCCAGCAAGTGGCGCGCGGTGGAGCCGCCCGAGAGCGCCACGTGACAGCGATCGCTGCGGTCGGCGGCCTCCTTGGCGGCGCGCAGTAGCTCGTTGGCTGCCTTCGAGGCGGCCGCGTGCAGGTCCGGGGCGATGGCGATCTCGGGAATGTTCATGGCTTTGGCGGCTGCGGGACGGGCGTTCGCAGGTATAGCAGCGGCGATTGCAAATCGCAAGGGCTCCTGATAACTTCAGCGTGGACCGGCCGGGACCGCGCCGGTCATGCCGGTCATGCCTTCAGGAGAGTGCCGTGAACAGGAGCCTGCTCGCCGTCGTGACCGTGCTGGCGCTCGCCGCCGCCGGTGCCTTTCCACTTGCCGCATCCGTCGACTCTCTGACCGTTTCGACGTCGACCTGGAAGCGCTCCGAGGCCTCGGTGGTCTTCCAGGAGGGCGCGGTCGGGCTCACGGTCGCTTTCGACAAGGCGCCGGCGCCGAAGTCCGCGAAGGCCGGCGACGACGCCGGGTTCGACTATGAAGAACAGGGGCCCCGAATCACCGTCGAAGTGACCTACCGCCCGGCGGGCGCAACCGCCGCCCGGGGACCCAATGTCGCCGGACTCGATGGCACCGTCGACTCCTCCAGCTTGGCCGACGAGGACGTGGTGGGGCAGCCGATTGGCGATGTGAGCCCGGACGCCCCGCTGCCGAAGCAGAAAGTGCTCACGGCCCGGGCCGGCGCCGCGGAATATCGGGTCACCGGCGCTGCCGTCCCTGCCGATCTGGTGCCGTTTCTGAAGGCGTTGCTGGCCGCAGACCCGATCCTCTATCGTGCCCGGCGCCAGTATCCCGGCGAGATCGAGCTGGTGGGCCCCAAGCCGGCCCTGAAGCTCTTCGAGGCGCCCAAGACGCCGGACTTCTTCAAGACGCCCAGGCCGGGCGAGACGCCGGACGTGGAGTATACGCCGGATGGCAAGCAGGCGCTGTCGCTGCTGTTCAAGATGCGCCACGACGAGCTGGTCTTCAGGAAGTCGGAGCTGTCCGTTTCCACGGCGGCGGCGCGTCAGAGCGTGCGCGTCTACTTGCGCTGCGGCTCGATCGCCATCTATGCGGACACCGGCGCCGACGGGGTCGCCACCTTCGACCTGGGGGCGGTGGCCGATGCCGGCGAATGGCGCTATCAGGCCGGAGTCGGCAACCCCGTCGCCGCGGATTGGGTGTTGCCTTCCGCGGGCCGAGTGCTCTTCCGGCCCGCCGCCGCCAAGAAGACGGCGACTTCGGGCGGAGCGCCGGCGTCCGACTCGCCTGCGGATGTCGCGGCGGCCCTCGCGGCGCTGGTCGCGGCCCGCGCGCCCTCCGCTTCCGAGTTGCCGCCCGAGCTGACGTGCGCCCTCTTTGCGCAGCCCACGGACCGCAAGTCGTCCTGGACCTGGAAGGCGGAGGGCTACTGGCTCGATCGGGCCCGCGCCGGACGTTCCGGCGCCTCCGACACTCAGGGCTGGCTCGACGCCGAACAGCAAAAGGCCGAGGAGGCCTGGATCGACGCGAAAGCTTCAGCTACGCCACCGGCGCCCAAGGCGGGTTGGACCTCCGGGCAGGCCGAACAGCTGCTGGCTGCGCTGCGCCGCTACGAGCGCGATCGCGGGGCCGAGCGTCTAGCGGCCGCGAGAAAGGCCGGGGCTGCGCTCTTCGCCTCGGTCCTGGCGGCGTCCGATCCGGTGGCTGACGGCTCCGGTCCCTCCGGCGCCATCAGCGGCCACGCGCTGGCCGCACTCGCGTTCTTCAAGGCCAACGAGCTTTTCCGGGAGAGCGGCTACCGGCGCATGGCGATCGATCAGGTCCAACATCTGATGGCCGAGCACGTCGACTCTTCGGATGGCGCTTTGCGCCTCAAGAAGGGGGGAGAGGCGCTGTCGGACCTGCGGGCCTACGCGCTGGTGGCTCAGGCGGTTTCACGGGCCTGGCGCTCCTCGAGCAAGAAGCCGCTCAAGGCCGCCTTGGCCGCGCTTCGCAAGCGAGTGTCGAAGTCGTGGAGCGCCGGTCGCGGCTACGCGCTGGGCTCCTCCAAGCCGGAGCTGGCGTCCCAGTTCTGGGCGCTGTCGGTCTTCGCCGACGTGCTCTTCCCCTACTTCGAGCTGCGCCGCCCGGACTGGCTTTCCTAGAACCGGTGACTGACCGTCACCATCACGTTCTGGGTGTTGCGGCTGAACAGGGTGTCGATTTCTTTCTGGCCCACGTAGGCTGCGTCGAGGACCAGCTCCTTGATGTTGAAGCGGAAGCCGCCGGCGAAGCGGTCGCCGTCGAAATCGCCCAGTATCGCCATGTTGCGGGACACCCGATAGTTGAAGCCGATCAGGCCGAAGAACGTGTCGACTTCGCCCGTGAACGTCGCGCCGTTCAAGCCCGGCGTGGTGCCGCGGATCAGGCTGAAGCCGCCGAATTTCGCGACACCGGCGTTGATCAGCTGGGTCTGCGTGAGCTGTCGGAACTTCTTGCCGCCGAAGTTGATGCCGAACCCGCCCCAGATCGACTTCCAGCCTGCCACCGTGTAAACCGACGTGGCGTCCGGTCCCGAGATGGGCGCGAGCAAGCCGACCGCGACGTTGAAGGTGTCGACCGGGAAGCGCATCTTGCCTGAGAACCAGTACGGCTGATCGCGGAAGGTGGTCTTCTCCCGGAACGTTTTCTCGACGCCCAGCTCCAGGTTGTGATAGACGCCGGCGTTGACCTTGGTGCTGAAGTCGAAACTGGTCTTCACGTCGAGGTTGCTGGTCAGCTGGTCGAAGGACTCGGCGGTGACCGCGACTTCGGTGCGCTCCGGCTCCAGCGTCATCGGGTCCGGTATCGTCAGTCCGCCCGTCGGGCCGGCCTGGGAAGGCGAAGCCGTGGCTCGGGTAACCGTGGCGCCTAGCATGATCGCCAGTACAGACAAGGCGAGAAAGTGGGATGTGCGCATGGCGAGTTTTCATGCATGTCATCGGCAACTGCGCCCCAAAAACGGACCGCGTACCGGCAGCCGGACGCTCGCCTTGACTAAAAGCCGCGATTCTGGTAAATGGGCCTGACGAATCGGAGGCTTGCGGGTGGCACCACTGTCACTTTGGGGGCGAGCAGGCACCCTGCACGGAGGAGGAGGATTCCCCATGATTTCACGTACGATTGCCGGCATCGGTCTGGCCGCGCTTGCTGCTCTTTGTCTCACCACCACCGGTGTCCTGGCCGACTCGGCCCCTGCCGGTCTCAGAAACGGCGATGTTCATGCCCTGATCGCGAACTTCCGCGCGGCCGATACCGACCATAACGGCATCCTCAGCCATTCCGAACTGGCTGCTCACTTCCACTGGACGATCCCCGCCGAGCACGCCCAGACGAAGGAAGACAAGGCCCACGGGTTCTCCAAGTGGGCGCTCATCCGCATGCTCAAGGACTTCCCTGTGATCGACGCGGACAGGGACGGCGTTCTGTCGCATCAGGAGCTGATCTCCTTCTATCACCCGAAGGAGCACGCGGGCTGCGACCACGCCAAATGCGAGAAGGCCCGGAAGGGCCAGTGCTGCGGCAAGTGCGCCAAGGGTTCGGCTTGCCCGCGCGGCGACCGCTGCGGCAAGGCCGGCCACTGCGGCAAGGGCGGATGCTGCGGCCATCACCGGCATCACCATCACCATCACCGCCATCACTGCTGCAAGTGAGCATCCTCGCAGCCAGCGTCGCTCAGGCGGTTTGCGCCTGACGAATTCCCGGCCACGGCCGGCCGATCGTCAACGGTCGGCCCGCCGTGGCTCTCGTTTCCAGGAGGCCTCATGAACGCCATCTGTCCCCACTGCAAAGGCAAGCTCAGCCTCTCAAGCGTCCTGCGCGACAAGGACGTGAAGGACGGCGCCATCGAAACGATGTACGCCTGCCCCCACTGCAAGGCCGTGCTCGGCTTCAGCTTCATGGGGTAGGCCCGGCGGCCTACTGCCGGAAGACGGGATAGCTCCCAAGCACCTTCACGAAGCTCGACAGCCCGCGCAACTCGTCCAGCACTCGCCGGATCGAGCGCTCGGTGGCGTGGCCGTAGAAGTCGGCGAAGAACGTCACCGTCGGGATCGTCTTCGACGGGAAGTAGCTGTCCAGGAGGCTCAGGTTCACCTTGCGCCGCCGGAAGATGCGCAGGGCGTCGTCCAGCACCCCTACCCGGTCCAGCAAGCTAAAAGCGACCGTGGTCTTGTCTGCAAGGGTCACCACCGGCATGCTGCGCCCCACGGTCAAGAAACGCAGCTCCTTCGACAGCGCGCTCCCGGGCGCCTCCGAGACGAGGTCGAGGCCATGGGCCGCCGCCGAAAAATGCGGGCAGATCGCGGCCGTTCCGGGTGCCTCCGCAGCGGCGCGCGCCGACTCGGCCACGGTCGGCACCTGCACGATCTGCGCCCTGGGAAACGCCTCCGCAATCCAGGGGCGGTTCAGCGCGTACACCATCTCCTGCACATACACCCGTTTCGGTTTTCCAGTCACTCCCCGACCGGCCACGGCAAGCTTCACCTTCCAGTAGAACTCCGCCGTGATCGTCAGGTCGCTCTCCAGGAAGTATTCCAGCGCATGGTCGCCAATGCCCTCGGCGGAGGTCTCCAGCGGTACCAGGCCATAGTCGGCAACTTGCTGCGCTACCCGCTCGAAGACGCCCGCCAGTCCCGGCGACGGGATCAAGCGCGTCGACAGGCCAAACTGCTCCCTGGCCGCAGCGTGCGATATCGAGCCCTCGGGGCCGGGGAACGTCACCACGAGCGGCTTCTCGCTCTGGCGGCAGAGCCCCAGGATGTCGCGGAAGATTCCGGCAAGCGCGCCGGCAGGCAAGCGACCCTGGTTGAGCGCTTCCACCCTAGCCAGGATCTGCTTCTCGCGGACGGGGATGTAGCGCTCCGTGCCGGTGTTGCGCTTCAGTTCGGCCACTTCGCGCGCCAGCGTGTGTCGCTGGGTGACCATCCGCACCAGCTCCGCGTCGATGCGGTCGATCCCACGGCGAAGCCGCGTCAGGCGGGCCTTGTCTTCTCTGGGCGGCATTGCGCGTTCAGTGTCCGGGCTGGCTCGGCTCGCGACCGAGGGCGGGCAGGGACGCCCGCTCTACGTGTTGGGGCTTCGGCAGCCCGCCCAGCCATCGTCCCACCAGACAGTGCGCGTACCACCGCAGGTACTTCGGCAGCCACTTGCGGAGCTGGAATCGCGACTCGCCGGCCGAGCGGTCCCGCCAGGTCGTCGCCACCTCGGCGATCCGGCCGCCGGCCAGGAAGGCTTTCACGACCAGCTCCATCCCGATCTCGAAGCCGCCGTCGCTTTCGATCTCGAAGCGCCGGATGAAGTCGGTCCGGTACATCTTGAAGCTGTTGGTCACGTCATAGGTGGGGAGACCGCTCAACAG
>JACQFU010000213.1 GCA_016199905.1 Candidatus Wallbacteria bacterium | reverse complement strand
AAGAACGACATCGAGTGCAGGGAGCTCCTCACGGAGCTCGGAATGCCGTTCCGCAAGGCTGAAGGAGGCAACTGACAGTGGCCAAGAAGGCACTCATCACCAAGTGGATGCGGAAGCCCAAATTTCCCGTCCGCGCGTACAACCGGTGCAAGCTCTGCGGTCGGCCTCGTGCCTACATGCGCAAGTTCGCCATCTGCCGCATCTGTTTCCGTGACCTCGCGTCGCACGGGATGATCCCGGGCGTCGTGAAGTCGAGCTGGTAGGAGGAGAGTTCGCAATGAGCATGACCGATCCCATCGCAGACATGATGACCCGGATTCGCAATGCGAACCGGATGTTCAAGGCTGCCGTCGACATCCCCTCTTCCCGCCTGAAGATCAAGATCGCCGAGATCTTGAAGGACGAGGGATTCATCAACGATTTCAAGATCGAAAGCGCCGACGAGAAGCCGACCCTCAAGGTCTTCCTGAAGTACACCCCGAATCGCATCCGCGCCCTGAACGGCATGAAGCGGATCAGCAAGCCGGGCCTGCGCGTCTACGTCAAGCGCGACTCGATCCCGAAGGTCCTGGGCGGCCTCGGCATCGCCATCCTCTCCACGCCCGACGGCCTCATGACCGACAAGCTCTCCCGAAGGAAAGGCGTCGGCGGCGAGGTCATCTGCTACGTGTGGTGAGCGCATCTTCACCAAAAGGATGAATTGACATGTCCAGAATAGGAAATCTGCCCGTGCCGGTGCCCGACAAGGTCACCGTCACCATCGAGAAGGCCCTGGTGACCGTCAAGGGCCCCAAGGGCACCCTCTCGCAGGACGTCCGGCCCGGAATCACCGTCGCCCTCGAAGGCGGCAAGGTGATCGTCACCCGCGCCGACGAAAAGCCCCAGACCCGCGCCCTCCACGGCCTCACCCGGGCGCTCATCAACAACATGTGCGTCGGCGTCAGCAAGGAGTTCGAGCGTCAGCTCGACCTGGTCGGCGTCGGCTATCGCGCCAAGACCGAGGCCAAGAAGTTGGTTCTCTCCGTGGGGTTCTCCAACCCCGTGGACGTGGCCATTCCCGAGGGCATCAAGGTCGAGACCTCGCCGAAGGGCGACAACATCGTCCTCCGCAGTGCCAACCGGCAGGCCGTCGGCGAGTTCGCCGCCCAGATCCGCCGCATCCGGCCGCCCGAACCCTACAAGGGCAAGGGCATCCGGTATCACGAGGAGCAGGTCAAGACCAAGGTCGGCAAGAAGGTCGGGGCCTAGTCCCGGTGACGGCTGGCGGGCCGCCTCGCGCGGCCCTCCGGCCCGCCCAAGCAGGAGCAAGAAAATGGCAGACATCAAAGAAAGAGTTGAGAAGCGCAAGGCCCGACACGTCCGGCTGCGCACCACGGTCCGCGGCACTCCCGAGCGGCCCCGCCTGGTCGTCTTCAAGAGCAGCAAGCACATCTACGCGCAGCTCATCGACGACCTCGCCGGAAAAACCATCACGGGTGTCTCGAGCCTCACGGCAGAGCTTCGCAAGGAGCTCGACAAGGCCAAGGGCATCGACGTCGCCAAGGCCGTCGGCAAGGCGATTGCCGGTGCCGCCAAGAAGAAGAACATCGAAAAGGTCGTCTTCGATCGCGGCGGGTTCCCCTACACGGGCCGCATCAAGGCGCTGGCTGAAGCCGCTCGCGCCGAGGGCCTCGGTTTCTAGAACGCGCACAGCTCTCCAGAAGCAATTTTAAGGAGTTTCCAAGATGGCAAAACCTCAGGCTGGACACTTCGGCGGCGATCGCCGTAACGAAGGCGAGGACGGTCTCATCGAGAAGGTCGTGCGCATCAACCGCACAGCCAAGGTCGTCAAGGGCGGCCGCCGCTTCGGCTTCGCGGTCCTGGCCGTCGCAGGCGACGGCAAGGGCAACGTCGGCGTGGCGCTCGGAAAGGCCAAGCTCGTTCCCGACGCCGTCCGCAAGGCGATCGACCGCGCCAAGCGTTCGATGATCGCGATCCCCATCATCAAGGGCACCATCCCGTTCCAGGTCATCGGGCGCTACGGCACGGCCCGCGTCGTCCTGAAGCCCGCCTCCCCCGGTACCGGCGTGATCGCCGGCGGCGCCGTCCGCGCCATCATCGAGGCGTCGGGCGTCAAGGACGTGCTGTCGAAATCCCTCGGCAGCTCCAACCCGGTCAACGTGCTCAAGGCGACCATGAATGGCCTGTCGCAGCTGAAGCGCGCCAGCGAAGTGGCCGCGATCCGCGGTCTCACACTGCAGGCGCTCTGGCACGGCAACCAGGCGGTCTGACAGCCCTGCCCCCGACTCCCTAGGAGACACTCGAAATGGCGAAGATTCTAGAAATCACCTTGGTGCGCGGCACCATCGGCACCACCAAGGACCAGCGCGACAGCGTCCGGTCCCTGGGCCTGCGGCGTCGTATGCAGACGGTCCGCAAATCGGCCCATCCCTCGATCCTGGGCATGATCCGGAAAGCAAAGCACCTGCTCGAGGTGCGCGAAATCGAGGGCTGAGCGCCTTCCGGCAGTCCGTGCCAGCAGGCCGGAATGCCAATTCCATTACATGTTTACTTTGGCCTCGAAGTCGGCTATAATGCCGCCTCTCGGCCTCGCTCGCGGCGGGGCCACTCGAACAATGGGACGGTAAAGGTCATGACACTCTCACTGGGCAGCTTCACGTTCCCGTCGCGCTCCCGCAAGAAGATCAAGCGGGTGGGCCGGGGCAAGAGTTCCGGGCACGGCAAGACCAGTTGCCGCGGCCAGAAGGGTCAGAACGCCCGCCAAGGCGGCGGCGTGCGGATCGGATTCGAAGGCGGCCAGATGCCGCTGCATCGCCGCATCCCGAAGCGGGGCTTCACCAATCACTTCCGCGTGGAGTACGAGACGGTGAACCTCGGCGAGCTCAAGGACGTGGAGGCCGGCACCAAGGTCACTCCGGAGTGGCTCATGGCTCAGGGCTTCGTCCGGCGCAATGCCAAGCTCGTAAAGGTCCTTGGCGACGGCGACGCACCCAAGGGTCTTACCATCAGCGCGCACAAGTTCAGCAGTTCCGCTTCTGCCAAGATCACTGAGGCCGGCGGAGTCGTCGAGGTGATCAAGCCTTGATGTCGACAGTGGGCAACGCTCTCAAGATTGGAGAGCTGCGAAACCGGATTCTGTTCACCCTCGGCGCGGTCCTCGTGTTCCGCCTCGGGTGTCAGATCCCCACGCCCGGCGTCGATCCCGCCGAGCTGGCGAAGTTCTTCGCGGCCCAGTCGAACAGCGTCCTTGGCTTCTTCAATCTATTCTCGGGCGGCGCGCTTTCGAAGTTCAGCGTGTTCGCGCTCGGCATTGCCCCCTACATCAACAGCAGCATCATCATGCAGCTGTTGGTCTACGTCATCCCCTCGCTGGAGCACCTGGCCAAGGAGGAAGGCGAAGAAGGCCGCAAGAAGATCAACCAGTACACGCGCTACGGCACCGTCATCATCGGCGCGCTCCAGGCCTTGGGCCTCTCGTACTGGCTCGAGAACGCCAGCGGACAGATGGGCGGAAGGCTCGTCTACTCCCACGGTTGGGGCTTCCGCCTCACCGCAGTCGTGACGCTCACCGCAGGCACGTCGTTCATCATGTGGCTTGGCGAGCAGATGACCGCCAAGGGCATCGGCAACGGAATTTCGCTGCTCATCACGGCGGGTATCGTGGCCGGTCTTCCCTCGGCCATCGCCCACTCGTGGGTGACGTTCCATATCGGCGACGGCGATCCGGGCGGCATCCTTCAGATGCTGGCCATCATGGCGATCGTCATTGTCACGGTCGGTGCGGTCGTCGCCATCCAGGACGGCGTTCGAAAGATACCCGTGCAGCACGCCAAGCGCGTTGTGGGGCGCAAGGTCTACGGCGGCGCCAACACGCATATCCCGCTCAAGGTCAACCAGGCGGGCGTCATTCCGGTCATCTTCGCCAGCTCCGTGTTGATGTTCCCCACGCTCATCCTGACGTGGTACTCCAACGTCATGGGCAAGGGAAGCGGGGAAGACTGGGTCACGGGGCTCATCGGAATGCTGCGGTGGGGCGAGCCGCTCAATCCCAAGGAGATGGCGGACAACCTCAAGAAGTACGGCGGGTTCGTCCCGGGCATTCGGGCCGGCCGCAAGACGGCGGAGTACATCGATCGTATCCTGAATCGCATCACGCTTTGCGGAGCGATCTTCCTCGCCGCTATCTCGGTACTGCCTCAGTTGCTCTACAAGTACATGAACGTGCCGTTCTACTTCGGTGGCACAGCGCTCCTGATCGTCGTCGGCGTCGTTCTCGACACCGTGCGGCAGATGGAGAGCCATATGGTAACCCGGCACTATCAGGGGTTCATGAGGAGGGGCTGAGATGTTCAACATGCTCATCATGGGGCCTCCAGGGGCCGGAAAAGGGACGCAGGCCCAGGCCATTGCCAAGCGCCTGTCTCTGAAGCACTTGGCTTCCGGAGACGTCGTGCGCGCCGAAGTGGGCGGCAAAACCGTCGCCGGCCAGAAGGCCAAGGCCTACATGGAAGCCGGAAAGCTGGTGCCCGACGACCTGGTGACGAGCATGGTGGGCAGCCACATCAAGACGGCCTGCGAGAGCGGGAACGGCGTGGTGCTGGACGGTTATCCTCGCACGGTGGCCCAGGCACGTTCGCTCACGGAACTTCTGGAGCGCGACGGGCTGAAGATGCATGCCGTGGTGAATCTCAAGGTGCCTGGCGAGGCGCTGGTGGACAGGCTGGTCAATCGGCTCACCTGCCCGAAGTGCAACTGGGTTTATCACAAGCGCAACAATCCTCCCAAGGTGGAGGGCAAGTGCGACAAGGACGGCGCGGCGCTGGCCAGCCGGCCGGATGACAACGAGACGGTCATCCGGGAGCGTCTGCGTGTGTACCACGATCAGACCGAGCCCGTGCTTGCTTACTATCGCGAGAGGAGCGTGCTCCAGGAGTTCGACGGCTCCGGCGCCATCGACGAGGTCTTCGAATGTGTAGTGCGATACCTGGAGAACTTGAAAGGGGCGTGACCGTCAAGACCGAGGCCGAACTCGACATCATGCGGGTCGCAGGCCGCTACGTCGCCGAGATACTCTTCGAGCTGACGGACGCGGTCAAGCCGGGTGTCACCACAATGGCACTCAACAAGATCGCCGAGGAGGCGATCCGCAAGCGGAAGGTCAAGTCGCCGTTTCTGGGATACCAACCTCATCGAGGGATGCCGCCCTATCCGGCATCGCTCTGCACGTCGGTGAATGACGAGGTGGTCCACGGGATTCCCAGCGATAGGACGGTGTTGAAGGATGGCGATGTCATCGGGCTCGATTTCGCGGTGATCCACGAAGGCTACGTGGCCGATGCGGCAGTCACGGTGCCGGTAGGGAAAGTCTCCAGGTCAGTCCAGCGGCTGCTGAACATCGGACGGCAATCGCTTCTGGAGGGAATCCTGCAGACGCAGCCGACCAAGAGAATCAACGATATTGGACACGCCGTCCAGAGATACGCGGAGAGACACAATTACTCGATCGTTCGGGACTACATGGGACACGGCGTGGGACGCCGGATGCACGAACCCCCTAGCGTTCCGAACTACGGTGAGCCCGGAACGGGCATGAGGATGCAGCCCGGGTTGGTGCTGGCGATAGAGCCGATGCTCAACCAGGGCGTCAAGGAGACCTTCGTGGCTCCGGACGGTTGGACGGTGAAGACGGCGGACGGCAAGCTGTCGGTCCATTTCGAACACACCGTCGCGATCCGGCAAGACGGCCCCGAAATTCTCACGAAGTTGTAAGGCCGAACGAAGCAATCCAAGGAGAAGGTACCCATGAAGGTCAGGGCTTCAATCAAGAAGATCTGTGACAAGTGCAAAATCATCCGGCGCCAGGGGGTCATCCGGGTGGTCTGCAAGAACCCCAAGCACAAGCAGCGGCAGGGCTGATTCGCCCCGCGAATCGCTGAACGGAAGGGAATTCGACGACAATGGCTCGTATTGCAGGTGTCGATCTACCGGCGAAGAAGCGCATCGAGATAGGGCTTCGCTACATCTACGGAATCGGTCCGGCTCGGTCCAAGCAGATCATCCAGTCGACGGGTGTCAACCCCGACACGCGGGTGAAGGACCTTTCCGAGACGGACATCAACAAGCTCATCAAGGCCGTCAACGCGATCGGGAAGATCGAAGGCGAGCTGCGGCGCGAGGTGTCTTTCAACATCAAGCGCTTGATGGACATCGGCTGCTATCGCGGCCTGCGCCATCGCCGCGGGCTGCCCGTCCGTGGCCAACGCACGCGTACCAACGCGCGCACCCGCAAGGGCAAGAAGAAGACGGTCAGCCGCAAGAAGAAGGAAACCAAGTAATCCAGGCGTCTTAGCAAGAGAGGTATCGCTCCAATGTCGGAAGCCAAGGCAGCAGCCCCCCAGGGGAAAAAGAAGATCAAGAAAGTCGTCCCCGTGGGCAAGGTGTTCATCCAGTCCACCTACAACAACACGATCGTCACGGTCACGGACCCCAAGGGCGGCGTGATCTCCTGGTCGAGCGCCGGGAACGTAGGGTTCAAGGGCTCCAGGAAGAACACCCCATACGCTGCTCAGTTGGCCGCGGACAACGCCATCAAGAAAGCCATGGAGCACGGCGTCCAGCAGGTGGACATCTACTACCGGGGCCCCGGCGCGGGCAAGGACTCCGCAGTCCGTTGCCTACAGGGCTCCAAGGTGAAGATCGGAATGATCAAGGACTGCACCGCGGCGCCCCACAACGGCTGCCGCCCCAAGAAGCGCCGCCGCGTTTGACCGGCTTCATCGATTCGAATTCTCAAACGATTTCAGCAATCGCAGTTTCAGGAGGTAATGGAAATGGCTCGTGATCTCGGCGCTGTCTGCCGGATCTGTCGCACCGAAGGACAGAAGCTGTTCTTCAAGGGCGACCGGTGTTTCACCACAAAGTGCTCCTTCGAGAAGCGCTCCTATTGGCCCGGCATGCACGGCAAGGTCAAGAGCGCCCGCCTCAAGATGTCCGACTTCGGCACGCAGCTCAGGCAAAAGCAGAAGCTGCGCAAGAGCTACGGCATGCTCGAGCGCCAGTTCGCGGGCTACTTCGAGAAGGCCCTCAAGACCAAGGGAGTCACCGGCATCAAGTTGCTCCAGCTCCTGGAATCCCGCCTCGACAACATGGTGATGCGCATGGGCTTTACGCGCTCGCGCGCAGCCGCCCGCCAGCTCGTACTGCACGGCCACATCACCGTCGACGGCAAGAAGGTCACCATTCCCAGCTACCAGCTCAAGCCCGGCAATGAGATTGCCGTGCGCGAGACCAGCACGCAGCTGGGCCGTTGCAAGGAGAGCTACCTGATCGCCTCCAGCCGCGGCATTCCCGACTGGGTCAAGGTCGACCCCGAGAAGGCGAAGGGCACCTACCTCTCGCTTCCCACTCGCGAACAGCTCCCGGCTGACATCCAGGAGAACATGGTAGTGGAGTTCTACTCCAGGTAATCCGGGTGAGCCGGACCCCCGCTCCGGCCCCAAGCCTGCCCGCGTTTGCGCCCTCTCGTAGGGCGCACGCCCGGGTCGGCACAAGACCTCGGCACCGCTGCCGGGTTTCGCCCCTCGAGGAGGGATGACGGTTGATCGAAATTACTAAGCCGACACTCAAGCTGAACCGGGACGCGGCCGCCAAGAATTATGGGAAGTTCGTTCTGGAGCCGCTGCAGCGCGGCTATGGCCAGACGATCGGTAACGGCCTGCGCCGCCTGATGCTGAGCTCCATGCCCGGCGCCGCCATCACCAGCGTGCGCATCGAGGGCGTCCTGCACGAGTTCTCCGCCGTGGAGGGCATCGTCGAGGACGTCATCGACATCATCCTCAATCTCAAGAAGATCGTCGTGCGCTCGCTCGTCGACAGACCTTCCACGCTGAAGCTGCGTGTCAACGGCCCCAAGAAGGTCACGGCCGCCGACGTCGAGCCCAACTCCAGCGTGGAGATCATCAATCCCGACGCCCACATCTGCGAGCTCACCAAGGAGATCACGCTGGACATGGAGATGCAGGTAGAGCGCGGCATGGGATACCGGCTCGCCCGCAAAAACACCAAGGGCGAGTACCCCCTCAACACGATCTTCATGGACGCTCACTTCAGCCCCATCGTCCGCGTCAACTACAAGGTCGAAGACACCCGCGTGGGCCAGGAGCTGAACTACGACAAGCTCTCGTTCGAAGTCTGGACCAATGGCTCGCTCCTGCCCGCCGAGGCCATCAAGCTCTCGGCCAAGATGAACCAGGCCCACCTCGACCTCTTCCTCAACATGGATACGGCCAGCCCGTATCCCGAGGAGGAGTACCGAATGGTCGTCGAGTCCCGCAAGGACGACAACAAGAACCTCGACATCAGCATCAAGGACCTCGAGTTCTCGGTCCGCTCGCGCAACTGCCTGGAGCAGGAGAACATCCGCACTCTGGGCGAGCTGGGCAAGAAGCGAGCCTCCGAGCTCCTCGCCATCAAGAACTTCGGCAAGAAGTCGTGGCACGAGATTCGTGAGAAGCTCCAGCAGTACGGTCTCACGCTGCGCGACGAGGAGGGATCGGTAGCCAAATGAGACACAACGTAGCTGGACGGAAATTTTCCAGGACCACCAATCAGCGCCGGGCCCTGTTCAAGGGCCTTCTGAACTCGCTGCTGGAACACGACAGGATCAAGACCACCGAGGCCAAGGCCAAGAGCCTGCGTCCGCTGGTCGAGAAGATGATCACGCTGGCCCGCCAGGACAACATGGCCAACCGCCGGCTGGCCTTCACGCGTCTGGGCCAGAAGAAGGTCGTCACGCGCCTCTTCGAGACCGTGGCCCCGAGGTACGCGGAGCGCAAGGGCGGCTACAGCCGCATCGTGCGCATCGGTGCCCGCCTCGGCGACGCCGCGATGATGGCCCAGATCGAGCTGATCTGACCGAGAGCAAGTGATTATGGCGGCGGGTCCCGGGTGCCGGGCAATGGCACCGGGGAGCCGCCGCCGACTCATTCCTATGGAGGCTTTCGACCGACGATGAGCCCTCGTTCCCTCGCCAGCGTGGTCGTGGTCAACTGGAACGGCCGTCCGCTGCTGGAGCGGTTCCTGGGACACGTCGTGGAGCGCACGCTGGCCGATGACCCGGGCCACGAGGTGATCGTGGTCGACAACGGCAGTGCCGATGGTTCCAGCGAGTACGTCGCGGCGTCCCACAAGGCCGTGCGTCTCGTGCAGCTGCCCGAAAACCTCGGCTTCGGCGGCGGGAACAACGCCGGCGCTGACGCGGCGCGTCATCCGATCCTGGTCCTGCTCAACAACGACGTCGATCCCTGCGAAGGTTTTCTGGCGCCCGTACTGTCGCACTTCGCGGACCCGGCGGTGTTCGCCGTGATGATGAAGAGTCTCATCCCCAGCCGGGGCATGGCCGAGGAAGCGGTCAATCAGCTTCGTTTCCGTCGCGGACGCCTGACGCCGGTGGCGGACCCGCAGTTCGCTGCGCGGGCGATCAAACCACTCGAAGTGTTGTACGCCTGCGGAGGCATGGTCGCGTTGAATCGCGCGCGCTTCCTGGAGCTTGGCGGTTTCGACGAGCTGTTCTCGCCGGCGTACTGGGAGGACGTCGACCTCTCGATCCGGGCTCGGCGGCGCGGCTGGCGCGTGCTCTACGAGCCTGCGAGCGTCGTGCACCACCAGCATCGCTCGACCACGTTTCGCCCCGAGCTGAAAGCGGCCTACCAGATCGTAGCCGCGCGCAACTGGCATCTGCTCTTCTGGAAGCACTTCGGCGGTCCGGGGCTGTGGGGACGGTATCTGGCCTGGGAGACCGCGCTGGCGGCTAGCGAACTGCTCTGCGGCGACCCGAGCCGGCTGCGCGCTCTGGCTGCCGCTCTGCGCCGGCTGCCGCAAGCCTGGCGCGCGCGGCGCTCGGAGGCCCGCACCGGCGGAGAGGACGCCGCGAGCATCCTGACGCGGTTCGGGGCGTTCGAATGGAAGAGCGCGGGGACGGACAATGGCTGAGCCGGGCGCTCGACTGGAGCCGAGGCCCCTCTGGCAGACCGTGCTGATGACGGCCGGCCTTCTGGCGCTGACACTCTCCTTTATCCCGCTCGCGGTGGGGCTGGATCGGCACCTCGCCGAACCCATCGACGTTCGGCTCGTGGGGCTGTCCTCCGCCAGTCTGGCCGGGGCCGAAGTCGCGCGCATCTCGCCGCGCGGCAAGGAATGCGCGCTCGCGCCCGGCAACTCGCGCGACTCCTGGTCCTCGACGGACGCCTGGGCGCGTGCGATCCGGATTCGCCTGAACGCGCATGCGCTTGCGGAGCTCTCGGAGGTCGTCGTGACCATCGGAGGCCGGGCTCAGCGGCACTCGCGAGCCGAGCTGCTGGCGGCCTGGCTGCGCTCCGCTCCCCGGGCTTCCTCCAGCACGGGAGCGGCGCTCTTGGAAGGCGGCTCCGAGCAACTTGGCGCTCACTCGGCCCTTTCGCCTGGCCACTGGCTGATCAACTGGCCTGCGAGCGGAGATCGCATCGCGTCGCTGGTGCCATGGCCGGTGGCGATCTCGGCCGCCTTCCTTGCGCTCGGCCTGATCATGCGCGTGCTCTGGGCCCGCCCACGAATCGCCCGCTGCCTGGAAACGGCACTCGGATACGATCGGTCCATCGAGTCGAAGTGGGCGCCCGAGCCCCGCGGCACACGGGTCGTCTGGTTCGTCGCCGGGCTTGCGGTCGTGGTCGTCGGCCTGGGGATCTTGGAACTCCTGGATCCCTACTACTTCACGCGAGTCGACAACCTCGTCAGCGTCTTGCCTGGCATGATCTGGTCGTGCCGGGCCCTGGACGCCGGCCACTTTCCCAGTTGGACGCCCAACTACTTCCTCGGCAGTCCGGTAAGCGAGGTCGGCTTCTTCGGCGTCTACTATCCGCCCGCGCTGCTCTCCTGGTGGCTCGCTCGCCACTGGTTCGGAAACGAGTTGCTCACGCTCGAGATCTTCATGTGGATGCACCTCATCGCGGCCTATGCTGCGGCCTTCTTCCTCTTGAAGCGGCTGCGTGTGGGGGCGGCCCTCTCGGCCTCGGCCAGCATGAGCTGCGCGCTCTCGGGATACTCGCTCGTAGTTGGCCGGGCTTGGAACGCGATGGGTGCCTTCCAGGCATGGAACCCGGCGCTGCTTCTAGGCGCGATTCACCTGATTCGCGGCCGACCCACCTGGCGATGGGTGCTGGTCGTGGGGGCGGTGGTCGGCGTCTCGTTTCACACGGGCCATTCGCAGGCTTGGTTCAATGCCGTCGCATCGTTCTGCCTGGTGACGATGCTATTGGCTCTGACCGTACAGATTCCCGTCGCCCGGCTGCTCTGGATCGCGCCTACCCTGCTCCTCGGACTCGCTCTCGCCGTGCCGGTGCTGCTCCCGCTGACGTCGATCGTCTCGAGCGCGGCGCGCATCGGCGGACTCGGCGCCGGCATTGCAAAGGGGTTGCCTGCGCTGCTGCTTCCCTACCCGTTCGCACGGGCCATGCATCCTAACGATTGGATCGGAGAATCGAGACCCGAGATCACGCAGTTCTACTACTCGGGAACGATCTTCCTGGCGCTTGGCCTCATGGCCGCGATGCTGCTTGTCGGGTCCGTTGCAGCTGTGCGCCCCATCTCCCGGATTGCGCGTTCGCAGACGTGGACAGTTTGCGGAATTCTTGCGTTTCTGATGGCGCTCGGCCGTCCGGGATTCCTGTGGCTCGGTCTGTGTTCTCTGCCGTTTTTCTCGAAGTTCCGGGACCCCTTCCGTTTCTTTCCGTTCGCCAACCTGTTCCTGATCGCGGCAGGCGCAGTCCTGCTTCAGACAGGAATCGCGCGCGCTCGCAGGCCAGGGCTCGCGGGTGGCCTGGTGTTCGGGACTGTCGCGCTGTTGCTGCTCTACCACGTGTCGCTTGCCCCGCCCGGACAACACGACTTCGGGTTCCTGCCCTATCCCCGATTGGAAGGTCTCGCGGAACCGGGGGCGCGACCTGCGGTGCTGGATCGAACCGGACGATATTTTCCGTTGCTTCCTCGCTTCGGCTCGGGGCCTGACTACTCCTGGGGCCTGGGCCACGATCTGGCCGCTCTTTACGACCTCTACTCGATGGACGGCTTCGATCCGCTCATCCAGGTCTGCCCGGAGAACACCATTGCCAGCGAGGCTTTTGCGCGCGACCCGGTCGGGACGATGCAGTGCTACGGAGTGCGCTGGGTCCTGGAGCATCGATTGATTCACGAATCGCCCGTGCCGCCGCGAAAGCCGGGTTGGGAACATACCGGCCCGAGCCTGTTGCCCGCGCTCGCCTGGGGGGCCCCCGAGTCCGTCGAGGCCCCTCTGCAGGCCGAGCAGCTGCGTGCCCTGGCCGTCCTGCAGCAGGTCAAGAAGATCGGCCGCTCCGCGGCCCGATTCCCGGCCGTGACGGTCTGGGAGTTGCCCCAGCCCGATCCGCTGGCCTTTGCCGTCGCGTCTCCCGCCAAGGCGCTGCCGGTGGCGTTCGGGCCCGGCGCCGCCTGCGTCGACGTGCATTCGCTTTCAGCGGGAGGGGCCGTGATCGTGAACGTCTTGCGTCGCGCCCCGCTGCACGCCTACGTGGATTCTCGCCCGGTGCCCTCGACGGCCGATCGCTGGGGCCGCGTCGAAGTGAACGTGCCCGCGGGCGGGCAGGAGCTGGAGCTGCGATACGAGTCGCCCTGGACGCGATGGCTTCTCGTGGCTGCGGCTCTGGTCCTGGTCTCTGCCGTGCTCACGATCGCCCTGTCGCTCGCGAAACTCGACTGACGGTTTCCGCCCGTACGGCATTCGAAGGGGAGTCAGGTCTCGTCCGCCAAGGATTGGATCTGGCGTGCGTGCTTCTCTCGATGCAGGAAGAAGAAGTTGGTCTCGATGGTCTCGTCGGTGATGGTCATGAACTCCACCAGCCTGTCCCCGCGAGCCGCGAAGCATCGGTACCCCAGCCCTGCGAAGAGCTCGAGGATCTCATTGGGGTGGTAGCCGAACTTCGCCGACCATTTCCGCAGCATCTCGCTGAAGACGACGGGCTTGTGCGCTCTCAAGGAGTTCATCCCGCCCTGAAAGACCATCAACTCGGCGCCCTCCACATCGCACTTGATGAAGTCGATGGAATCCACCTGCTCGCGCAGGAAGTCGTCCATGGGCATGACCCGGCACTTGATCTCCTGCACGCCCGCCAGGTCGGCCAGCTTTGCAGAAGAGGCGTTCCCGGAGCCGGTCGCATAGTAGTAGAACGTAAGCTCGGCCGCCGTGTTGGAGAAACCGAAGTTGTTCAACCGGATGTTGGCGACCCCGTTGAGGCCGACGTTCTTTGCGAGATAGCCGAAGGTCTTGGGGATAGGCTCGAAAGCCTGGATCGTGCAGTTGGGATAGCGCTTCGCCAGGCTGATGGAGTACCAGCCGATGTTGGCGCCGACGTCCAGGATGCGGTCTCCGTCGTGGACCAGACGGAAGACCATTCGGGAATCCACCTTCTCGTAATCCATGAAGTTGAGGATCTCGATGGGAGCGATGCGCTTGTCGTCCGGGTCGCAGAGGATCTTCACGGAGTCCTCGCGCGAGGTCATGACGACCATGCCGTCGGTGATCTCGATCTTGGAGATGTCGGTTTGGCCGATGTAGCCGGCGTACTCGAAGAGACAGGCGTGCACCTCGTGCATACGATCGATGTACTCCGGCTTGGCGATCTGATTGGCGGCGAATTGCTTGCGGATTTCTTCCAGGCTCATTCGTAGCTCCCGATGGTCCTCGAAAATCCCTCGTCGATGCCTGTTTTCGGCGACCAGCCCAGCGCTCGGGCCTTGGACGCGTCGGGGCAGGAGCGCTCTATGGCGCTGGGAAGGTAGCCGCCAGCAGCGCGCTCCTGGCGGATGACCTTCAGCCCCCTTTCGGGGAAAAGCCCGACCAGCCGCTCGGCGAGCTGCAAGATGGTGAGCCCCGTGTCGCTGTTGCCGATGTTGTACGCCTCTGCAACCTT
>JACQFU010000183.1:4437-6894 GCA_016199905.1 Candidatus Wallbacteria bacterium | reverse complement strand
CATCCAGAAAGGATTCTCGGGCCGGAGAGCCGACAGCCCGCGGTCTTGGCAGGAGAGGTGCATACGTACTGTTGCCGCCCGCCTCGAAAGGAGAACCCCGTGAAGCAAGCCCTGACCAAGACTCTCGTAGCGCTCCTTTTGACGACGAGTTGCCTGAGCAACGTCGGATGTTCGGCCCAGGACCTGCAGGGCATCATGAAGGTTGTCCCGCAAATCGCTCAGATACTGGTCGGCGCGCTCGGCGGAGGCCAGACCAAGGGGACGGGTCCGGCCGCGCCGAAGGCGCCCGCAGCCCCGGCCGCTCCGGCGAACAAGGCCGCCGGCGGCATCTTCACCGGCGGTACACCCGAGGCAGCTCCTGCGCTAAACTAGCGCTGCGGTCGCGGGCCGCCAGGGAGGCGGGCGTGAGTGACGGGGAGCCGGTAGAGCGAGAAGGCCTTTCGAGCTCCCCTATCGGCAAGATCCTGGACGGCTGGCTCTTGCAGGAGACGCTCGGCAGCGGGGGGATGGGGACCGTTTTCCGGGCCACGCATACCAAGAGCGGCCTGGTGGCAGCCTTGAAAGTCATCCGCGCGCTGCCGGACAGCTCGGTCGATGCCTTGAAGCGGTCTCGCCGCGAGGTGCAGGCCCTCGCGCGGCTCGAGCATCCGGCCGTTGTCCGTATCCTTCAGGAAGCGCTCGACCACTCGCCGCCTTACTTCTGCATGGAAATCCTGCCCGGAGGGTCGCTGTCGGCGCGAATCAAGCAAGCGGCGGCCGAAGCCCTCCCTGGACAGTCGATCCTGGACCCCGAGTGGCTGGCGAACCTGGCCCAGGAACTGGCGGAGGGGCTGGCCGTCGTGCACGGCGCCCGCATCCTGCACCGCGATATCAAGCCCCAGAACATCCTGTTCACCGTGGACGGCCAGGCCAAACTGAGCGATTTCGGCCTCGCCAAGATCCAGGATGCCACGGCCATGACGGCCCCAAACCAGAGGATGGGCTCGATCCCGTACATGGCCCCCGAAGCTCTTCGGGCCGAGGGCTTCTCCGAACGCTCCGATCTCTATCAACTCGGCGCGACTCTCTTCGATGCCGCCACAGGCCACCCCCCTTATGGCGCCGAGCAACTGCTGTGCGCGGTGAGGCACGAACCGCTGCCGCCCCTGCCGGATCTGACTCAGCTGGCGCCTGTGCTCACGGCCCGCCTGCCCTGGTTTGCCCCCATGGTCGAGCGGCTGATGGCCGATTCGCCGGACGATCGTTTCCCATCGGCGGCGGAGCTGGCGGCCCATATCGACGAGCAAAGACTCCGAGGGGCCCAGGCAGGCGAGCAGCCGACCGTACACGCCCACGGCTTCCGTCGCTCGCGAACCGCCCTGCCGGCAGCAGAGCAACGACCGATCGCCGTCGCGCATAAGAGGTCTGCCCGCGGGGGCCGCCGGCTCCGGGCCTTGGTCATCGCGGCCTCGGCCGTGTCCTGGACGCTCTGCATTGCGGCAGTCGCGAGCCGGTTGCTCCGGCCGGACGGCCTGCGAAATCCGACGGCAGCCGAGAGCTCGGCGGCGCCCGAGGAGGCTGGCGAGAGGCTCGAAAGGCCCCCGTTCGTGTCGGTGGGCACCACGAGTATCCGTTTGCAGTGCGACACTCCGCTGCCCTCGGGTGCCCGTTTCGAGTTTCACGCCGCGGGCTCCAGCTCGGGACGGACCCGGATTTTGACCGCAGCTTCAAGCAACCCGCTGTTCGACGGGCTCATGGACGACACCGAGTACCTGGGCGACCTTGTCGAGGCTAGTCGCCGTACACCCGTTTCTTTTCGGACTTTGAGGAAGGCGTCCACGCCGGGTTCCGTGCTCTTGCTCCGGGAGTCCGGGGACATCAACGATCCGAAGCTGGCGGCGTCCGGCGAGCATGTCGTGGCGCTCTGGAAGCGCTCCGTGCCTCCCGCCGGCACCAACCGGCTGGAGGTCTCTCAGAGCCTGGACGGAGGCCAAACGTGGAGCGCGCCCGAGCTCTTGGCGTTGGCGATCGGGGACCTGTACTCGCTCGTTCTTTCTGTCGGTCCTTCGGATGCCACGGCGGGCTGGCGCGAGGGCGAGCTGGGGGCGCCCGGCGGTCAAGTCTGCGTACGCCGCTGGTCGCGCGAGAAACGTGATTGGAGCCAGACTCTGCGGACCGAAGTCGGGGTCAGCCTCGACGGGCTGGGGATCGTACGCCGCGCAGGGGGACTCGATCTGCTGGCCGTGGTGGCTGCCTCCGAGGTCGCGACCGGTAGGGCCCTGGCCCGCGCGCGCCTTCCGGACGAACAGGCATCGCTGTCGCGGTTCCAGCCGGTCCTCGCGCTTCCCCCCGATACCTCGGGAAGCTTGCAGCTCGCCTTCCAGCAGGATGCGTTGATGGTGGCGATCGACGAGCGACGCGCCGATCGATCGTGGGACGTCGCCTGGACTCTGGCGGATATGGGAGATTCCCCGATCT
>JACQFU010000183.1:0-4388 GCA_016199905.1 Candidatus Wallbacteria bacterium | reverse complement strand
CCCGATCTGGCGAGCCGTTCAACGGCTCGCGGCCCCGGGCGAGAGCGTCGGCAAGTTCGACGTCGCCGCGCGGGGCGGAGCCTTCGTGGCACTCTATGAGGCAGGCGAGCAGATTTTCACGCGCGTCCTCTTTGGCCGCGACAGGACTCTATCGCAGGCAAGGCGTCTGACGGCCGACGATCTGGTCCAGCGTTCTCCGGTGCTGGTCAGCTCAGGCGACAGCGTCTACCTGGCCTATGTGGCCCCTGCCACGCCCATGATGCTGGTCGGGGCGTTGCGCCTGTTCCGCTCGTCCGACGGCCTCGACTGGCAACGGCTGCCGGGGTTGAACCTCCGCGACAAGATCCCCTTCCGGGTGCGGGTGGCCATCTCGGGACGCAGGTTGTTGGCGCTGATCGCAGCCGAGGTCGACAAACTGATGCTCTGTTCCTTCCCGCTGCAGGACGGGCCCTGAACCGGGCCGCCTCGTCACCTACTCCAGTGTGGAGAAACGCTTCATCCGATCGGCCATGTCGGAGGCGTAGCGGGCGGTCTCGCTGTTCGGGCCGGCAAGCTCGGCGGCCAACGCGAACGTCCTCTGCGAGCGGTCGAACTGGCGGCGCCTGGCTTCGACATAGCAGCGGATCAGCAGCGCCTCCAGGTAACGCGGTTCGCGCGCGAGCGCCTTCTCCACGTGCGCGAGCGCCCGATCCAGGTCGCCGCCTCGGAGGAAGAGGAAGGCGAGCGCCTTGTTGGCAACGGGATGAGTCGCATCGGTGAGCAACACTTTCTGGTACTGGAGCTTGGCTTCCTCGTCGGCCTGCCGGCCGAAAAGCGCCTCCCCCATTCGAAGGTATCCCGAGAGCCTCGCTTCTTGCGAGACCTCCTCGTGCTGAGTCATCTGTGGCAGCAGGTCGCGCGCTTCGCGAGCTTCTGCGCTGGCCGGCTCCAGATTGATGACGGTCTCCAGCTCGCTTGCGGAGTCCTTGTACAGCTCGTTTTGCGCATAGAGGCGAGCCAGCTCCAGATGGCGTTTCACCAGGTCGGTGGCGAGACGTTGCTGGCTGACGACCGGGTCCTCTCGACGATTGCCCGGACTGGGATCGACCTCGCCGGCGTGCTTGCGGAAGTCGATGGGCGGGCCACGCCGCTCGGGCGTGGGCGTTGCTGGTCCGGCTGGCTTGGACCCCGAACCGCGCCCAGGCCGGTGTTCCGTGGCCGCGCCCTCTTCCTCCAGCATCCCCGAGGCGCGCTCGGGCCCCGAGAGGAACCGGTCGAGCGTCTGACCCGGGAAGTACGGCCCCAGCTCGTTGAGCATCCGGAGGATCTCTTGGCCTGGCGCGGAGTTGCGATCCACGAGCTTCAACGCCCGGGAGAGCGTCTTGCGCGCCTCCTCCTTTTGGCCGAGGCGGTCGTAGGCCATGCCGAGACCCATCAGGCCCTTCACGTGCCGTGGGTCGTGCTCGACGAGCTTCCTCATGTACATCGCCGAACGCGCGTAGTCGCCGCGACGCAGCGTCATCACTCCCGCGTGGTAGTAGGCAGGGAGGTTGTTCGGGTCCTTCTCCAGCGCGGCCCGGAAGAGCGTCTCGGCTTGCGCGTAGTTCTTCCTGTGGTACTCGGCCCAGCCGAGGCTGTCATAGGCGGCTCCAAACTCGGGCGCCAGTTTGATTGCCTTTCGCAGCAGACGCTCGCCTCGGGGGACGTCCAGGCCGCGGTCGACCAGCAGGAAGCCCAGGTTGTTGAGGGCGCGCACTTCATTGGGATCGAGGCGCAAGGCCGACTCGTACTCGGTGACGGCTCCCGGGTAGTCCCCCAGCTTCTCGAGCGCGAAGCCCTTCTGGAACCGCGCCTCCGCCGTGCCTGGATACTGCGAAAGGATCTGGTCGTAGATCGTGACTGCGCCCCGGTAGTCGCCTTTCTGCAGCGCGCGCGTCGCGCGGTCGAGTCCCGGCACAGTTCCCGTGACCGCCAGCAGCGGCGGCACCGCGAGAAGGAAAGCAGCGAGCAACGAGAGGCGAACAACGAGTGCAGCGCGAGTCATGATTCCACGTCCTGGATGCCGAACAACTGGCGGGCGTTGGCGGTCGTGACGCGGCCGACTTCTTCAGGCGCCAGGCCGCGCACGCGCGCGATCTCGGCGGCTACGAGCCTCACGTTGGCGGGCTCGTTCCGCTTGCCTCGGTGCGGCACCGGCGTCAGGTAGGGGCAGTCGGTCTCGAGGAGCATTCGGTCCAGCGGCAGCTTGGCGATCAACGCGCGCAACTCGTCGTTCTTCTTGAAGGTCACTAGTCCCCCGAAAGAGAGGTACATCCCGGCGTCGAGGATCGTGCAGGCTTGCCGGTAGTCGCCTGCGTAGCAGTGGAAGACGCCCTTTGGGAAGGCGCGAAAGTCGTGCGAGAGGATGCCCAGCATGTCGTCCATCGCGTCGCGACAGTGGATGACGGCGGGTCGCGAATGGCGCAGGGCGAAGTCGGCCTGCAAGGAGAAGGCTTCGCGCTGGCGGTCCTTCGGCGAGTGATCGTAGAAGTAGTCGAGCCCCATCTCGCCGATGGCGACGACCTTCGGCCTTTCGTGGCGCGCCAGCAGCGCGAGGATCTCGGAGTTGGAGTGGCGGGATGCCTCGTGGGGATGCACGCCGACGGTGGCGAAGACGCGCGGCTGGGCCGCTGCCAGCTCCAAGGAGGCGGCGCTGGAGGCGGCATCGGTGCCGACGTCGACGATGAAGGCCAGGCCCGCTGCCAGGGCGGACTCGACTACGCGGGCTCGATCGGCGGCGTATTCCGTGCCGTTGATGTGGGCGTGGGTGTCGCAGTAGACGGATTGGGAGGCCATCTCAGTTCGCCTCCGGGGCAGGGGCGGGGGGCGGGACGAACGCGGCGTCGCCCATCTCCCTCTGGTAGCAGACCAGGCGGCAGTCGCCGACGCGCAGCGATTCCCGGACTGCCTGGTCCGTGGCCTCCTGCAGCGCTTCGGGTTCTGTGACGTGCTCGGGGCAACTGGCGACGCCCATCGCGGCGACGAACCTCAGGTCGGGGTCATCCGCTCGGGCGCCGATGGCGTCGACACGGTCCTTGACCCTGCCGGCGAAGAACAGCGCGCCGAGGGTGTCGGTATCGGGGAGGAAGACGTAGAAGCTGTCGCGCCGGCGGGTGGCGCCGTCCTGACCGCGCATCGTCTCTCGGAGAACCGAGCCGACGCCGGCGAGCGCGTTGTTCTGGTCGGCCGGCGGCAGGCCGGTCCTGGGGAAGGCGCACTTGAGCTTCACCAGGGCGATGCGGGAGGGCCGGCGACGGAATCGCTGGCACTCCTGAGCGAGCAGGCCTTTCCAGTACTCGTATTCGTGCAACCCGCTCACGGCCTCGCGGAACGCCTCCTGGGGGCCTCGCACCTTGAGATGCAATTGAGCCAGCAGCTCCATTGCCTCCTGGAGGAAGGCCATCTCGGATTCCCCGAAGCCTGCCGGGTTGGCGACGTTGCAGAAGTTCCCGACGCCCGCCAGCTCGCCTCCGGTCTTGAGCGGCAGGCAGGCCAGCGAGCGGATCTTGCGGCTCATGGACTGCGCGGCCGGCGTAGGTTTGAAGCGGGGGTCGCGTTCGCCCTTGTTGACGACGACGGGCGCGGAAGTGTCGATGACTTCTCCGCAGACGCCGTCGCGGGCCGCAAAAGAGACCGGCTTCGGGCCGGCCAGCGCGAGTTCATGACTCAAAGCATCCGAGAGACCCGCCGAGGCTATGAGGCGAAGTGTTTGCCGAGAGGAGTCGAGTAGGCAGATGGAAGACCACTCCAGCTTCAGGTGGGCGTTCGCGGCGGCCAGGAGGCGGCCTGCGCCGTCCGGGAAATCGTAAGCCGTCTGCATCGCCCGGGCCTCCGAAAGCAGCAGCCGCAGACCCGCCGCCTCGCTTGCGCCGACGGCCGTCCCCTCCGCCGTAGTGGGCGGAGCGGCTCCCGTACCGGTCCCGGTCAATTTCTCGTTGTCCCTGGTCAGCACGTAGCGGTTGACGGCGTCGTAGAGCGCCGAGACCTCGTCGCCGGAGCGGTCCTTGAGCACCTGGTTCCACTGGCCTTCCGCCAACCGGTCCAGCTTTTCGCGCAACCCGGCCAGCGGCTCGGTGATCGAGCGCCCCACGACCCAGGCGATCAGCAGGGCCAGGACGATCAGCCCGGCGAGCGACCCATAAGCCTCGAGCCGCCGCTCGGAGGCCACGATCGGCAGAAGCGACAGCGCCCCAATCGAGGTCGCCACGAGAAAAAACAGCGCCAGCCGCAGCCGGATCGAGAGCGCTCGCAACAGGTTCATCTTGAGATGGCTATGGGCTAGGGTCCAAGGCCCAAGGTCCATGGGCTTCAACCTAGTGTAGTGGTCCTAACGCTTCTTTCCGTTCGTGGTGAGCCTGTCGAACCACGAG
>JACQFU010000179.1 GCA_016199905.1 Candidatus Wallbacteria bacterium | reverse complement strand
GTGATCTTCAACGGATAGACCAGGCTGTCGCTCTTGAAAGCAAAGCGCGTCGGCGTCACCTCGCCCTTGTAGCTGCCGTCCGGGTTCTTCTTCATCTGCTTGGTGTCGATCTTCATCACCGTGAAGAACCACTTCTTCTTGATGTAGTGATCCAGCGTTTGCTCGTCCCCGGCATACTTGTACTGGTTCTGCTTGAGCCATTCGAAGAGCCCGTTGGCGTCCTCGGCCTTGATGATCTTGTAGTCGAGCGAACCGACGACTCCCGACTCCAGCACCGTGACGCCCAGCGGCGCAGGCGCGCTCGCACGCACGGCCAGGGCCGGTCCGGCGCCGCTTTCCATCTCGTCGATCGAATTGGCCACCATGAACATGGGTTGGATGCGTTGCGGCATCGGCAGCAGAATGGTGTACACCGCCAGCCACCTGAAGAAGTCGCGTGGCATCTCGTCGAGCTTCGGTTGCGCGGGCGACGGGATCACCATCCCGAAGTCGCGCGCGTCGCCCTCGAAAGCCGGCTGCACCGTTAAACTCTCCTTCTGCTCCTTGGGCTCCCAGGTCAGGAATGCTTTCTGGCCCGGCTGATTCACGTCCCGATCCTGAGCCGCGAAGTAACAGCATGCGCCCAGAGCCTGCCCGGCGCCGAGCGTGACTGCCAGCCCGAACACCATCCAGCTTCGCCAGATCATTGAGAACGACTCCCTTCGGCCGATGCCCTTCGCGCCACCACGACGCATCGGCAGCATAGCACCGGAGCTGTCGGGCGCCACCTTCGTGGTGCGGCCCAGGGCGGTATCCGCGGGCTGGCCATTTCTCGCCGTCCGTGCGAACATGCGACCAGACCCGACCCGCGTGACAATCGATGAAAGGGGCGGCCGATGAGCTACCTGGAAACCGTTCAAAAGGTGATGAAGTCGGACCTCGCCTCGAGCTCGATCGCCGAGCGCGACAAGGCGGCGAGGGACGTGATCGGAATCTGCTCGTTTGCGTGCGCCGGACTGGCGCTACAGCCAATCCCGGGCCTGGAGCAAGCCATCCTGCCGATCCAGGCGGGGATGATCGTGGCGCTGGCCCACATCTACGGACAGGAGGTCAGCAAGAAGCGGGGCTCCGAGATCGTGCTCGATCTGGCGGCCATCACGGGCGCCAACGTCGTGAGCCGCGCGGTGTTGCTGACCGTGGCGAAGGTGATCTTCCCGGTGGTCGGCGGCCTGGTCGGCGCTCCGTACGTCTTCTCGGTCACCTGGGCGACGGGATACGCGGCAATCCACTACCTGAGGAGCGGCGGCCGGCCGGACAAGGAAGAG
Organism: Candidatus Wallbacteria bacterium; assembly: GCA_016199905.1. Classification (GTDB taxonomy): domain Bacteria; phylum Muiribacteriota; class UBA6191; order JACPRK01; family JACPRK01; genus JACPRK01. Next base: position 2,333 of record JACQFU010000179.1, on the reverse strand, counting down.
ATCCGCAAGATTTTCGAGGAAGAAAAGGCGAAGAGCAAGGCCGAGTACTCCGAGGAAAAGGCCAAGGCTAGCCGCCCGACCGAGAAAGAGATCCACGTGGATTGAGCCGCCCTCTGCAGGGCAGCTCGCATCCCTGGCGATTGGAGACGAGCCGTGAACGCGCTGGCGGCCGCCCTCCTTGCGACTGTCTTCATCCTCTGGCTCCTGTACACTCAGAGGAACGCGCTCCTGGCGTTCGCTCTGCCCTTCATTCGCGACGGACTGAGCCGGCGGTTCGGCATCCGTCGGGGGCCCCGGACGGCTGTGCTGGAGCCCGGTTTCCGGCTATTTCTCGAAGGCATCGAGGCCCCCCTGGGACGCGAGGGACTGCTGGAGCTGCGCTCGCTCCGGCTGTCCGGAATCCGGGAGTTCCTGACGAACCGGGACGCCTCCCGGTTGCAGGTGGAGCGCGCGGACGGGATCGCTCGCGCGAGCGTTGCCGGATGGAACGTCGAAATCCCCTTCCGCTTCGACCGGCTCGCGGAACGGCCGATCCCGGCGACGCAGAACGGTTCGCTGGAGATCCGCGATGCCAGGATCTTCCGCGCCGGAGGGAATGCGCCGGCCGTGGCGCCCATCGACGTCGACGGGCCGCTGCAGTTCAGGTTGGGCTGGAGCGACTCGGACAAGCAGGAGCTCGCGGCACCCGACCTCGCCGCGGGCCTGCTCGCCCTGACGACGCCCTCGTCGAAACTGCGGCTCGAATTGCGCGTCGGCGCAACGGCCGAGTTGACCGGCTCGAAGCTGACCGGAAGCCTTTCTTTCGAAGACGCGCTGGCCCTCGGAATCTTCGCGACCGACTTCAAGCCGCTGCCCGGCGGTGAGCTTGCGCTGCAGACTGAGCTCGCGGGTCCCATGACGGCCCCCACCCTGCACGGCAACGCTTTCGCGCCGCAGCTCGAGCTCGCAATGGGGCCGGCAAACGCATTTCCCGTCTACAGCGGCTCCGACGCAGCAGTTTGCTTCGAGCTCAAGCCCACACGGCTGGAGTGGCGAGACTTCACCGTCCGAGCGTTCGGCGGCAAGCTCGCGGGTTGCGGGTTCGTGGAGCTTGGCGTCGCTGGCAGCGGTCACGGCGCCGAGCTTTCCTGGAGCCAGGTGCGTCTCGAGCAACTCCCGACCGGTGCGTCCGGCGCGCGCGGCCTGGCTTCGCTCCTGCGGGCCTCGGCGTCGGGGGCCGTCCATCTGCGTGGCACGACCGGGGCTCTCGATCGTTTGACCGGCACCGGCGAGCTCCTGCTCTCGGAGCCCGACTACCTGCTTGTTCGGCGGGCCACCGAGACGCTGGCCGGTTACGGCCTGCCTTTGCCGAGGTCCCGAGGAACCGGCACGTGCCGATGTGCCGTGACGCTGGCCGGCGAGCGCATCGAGCTGTCGGCCATCCGAGGCAATCTCGAGGGAATCGGCTTCGACGGCGAACTCGCATTCACGTGGGCCGGCTCCGTGGATGGGACGATCCGCGTCCATCTGGAGTCGAGCTATCTTTCCAGGAGCACGATGCTCGCGCTGATGGCGATGGCCGGTTCGGTCACGATCCCGATCCTCGTGAGGGGCAGCGTTTCGCAGCCCATCGTGAGCGCCGACGTGGCTGCGGCGCTCGATCGATTTGTCGATTCCACGCCGGTGGGCGACGCGCTCTCCAGGGCTCAGGACGAGCTCTGGAATCTCCTGGACGGCCCCGGCCTTCGCCCCGGCCAGGATCTGGACCGCGTGTTCGAACGCATCCTGTCCGAAAGCCCCGACGCCGAGGACCTGCTCGAGAGGCTCAGCGCGTCGGGCATGTCGGCCGAACAGCTCCGTGACCTCCTCGCAGATTACCGGCGCCGCCGCGGCCGCCGGACGTAAGCGCGAGACCATACCCGCTGGGGTGACGTTGAACTGAATTCTGGTAGACGACAACCGCGCCTCCTCGGAGGCCCCGGGGACGAGCCAGAGTCCCTCACACAAGAAGGGGTCCATGGGGCTGGCCCCCTGGTGGGGTTCGGGGCGAAGCCCTGACTAAACTCTTCACGGCGGGCTTTGCGGTAACACCCGGTAGTACTCCGCTTCCATCCCCTTCTCCACCGGCACGATGTCCAGGTCGCGCTTCATCTCTTCCTTCAGAAAGCTCTTTCGGAACTTCGTCAGGAACTGGCCGGGGGCGAGCGTCCCCTTGAGCTTCGCCAGCGCCGCCACGTCCGCCTCGGGAGCCTCGCGATTGGGGAACCACCAGAACGCCGCGTCCGTCTCTCCGTTGGACGCCGGCACCCGGACCAGCTTCCCCTTGGCCGGGGGATACTGCGCGTCGAGGCCGT
>JACQFU010000178.1 GCA_016199905.1 Candidatus Wallbacteria bacterium | reverse complement strand
TCGGCGTCTTTCGCCACGACCGCGATCTGGCCCTCCAGCGCCCGGTGGCGGTCCTCGGTCAGCTTCGCTTGCGCCTCGATCTGGCTCTCCAGTGCCCGGTGGCGGCTCTCGGCGTCTTTCGCTACGGCCTCGATCTGGCCCTCCAACGCCCGGTGGCGGCTCTCGGCGTCTTTCGCTACGACCGCGATCTGGCCCTCCAGCGCCCGGTGGCGGCTCTCGGCGTCTTTCGCTACGGCCCCGATCTGGCCCTCCAACGCCCGGTGGCGGCTCTCGGCGTCTTTCGCCACGACCGCGATCTGGCCCTCCAGCGCCCGGTGGCGGTCCTCGGTCAGCTTCGCTTGCGCCTCGATCTGACCGCGCAGCAGCACATGCCGGTCCTCGCTCAGAGTGGACTGAACCTGCATCTCATGCTGCATCTGATCCAGCCGAGCCACGATCCTCTCCTGGCCCGAGCTCAACGTATCGAGGCTCTTCGAGAGCCTCCCCAACTCCGGCACAAAGGCCGTCTTCAGAAATTCGAGTGCTCGATCGGTCATCGTCATCGTCTCCATCACTACTCCTCTCGCAGTCTACCTCGGCCTGACGGGAGGTCGCTCGACCCGTCTACAAGCATCTGGCCTCGGCTTTCGGGCTTTCGGGCCCGGAGGCGGGAGGATAGGATGAAAAAGACTGAAACCGGGCTGAAATCGGCTGAAACGTTGCCGTCGGTCAACCGCTGGTCTTGGCGGACCCGAGCGTCTGCATCACTTCCCGCATTCCTGCAGGACGGTCCGCAGGTTCTTGCGACGTCATCCGGACCACAAGTGCTGCGAGCGGCCAAGCGTCCCGTTCCCCTCCAGCAAGCTGACGCATCACGGCGCCAAGAGCGTAAACGTCGGCGCGAGCGTCGACGGGTTCTCCGCGCAGCTGTTCGGGGGCTGCGAAGGCGAGCGTACCCACGAAGCTGCCCTCCCGCGTCAGACGCGAAGCACCCTCCACGGCCGCAATACCGAAATCGACCACGATGAGGCGGCCCTCCGCGTCGAACATCAGATTGGAGGGCTTCAGGTCGCGGTGCAGCACGCCGGCCTCGTGCGCGTGCGCCAGAGCCTCGGCCGCTTGCCGCAAAATCGATGAGGCATCGGCCTCCGAGGGACGCCAGCCGGCCGTCAGTTTCTCGGCCAGCGACTGGCCCTCGACAAAGTCCATCCGGTAGTAGCAGAGCTTCCCGAGGGTGGCTCCGCGGAAGCGGACGATGCCGGGATGGACGAGCCGCTCCAGTACGGCGGTCTCGCGGCGGAAGCGAGCGAGCGCTTCGGCGTCGGCCAGCAGTCGTGGCTCCAGAACTTTCACGGCGACGGTCTCGCCGGTTTCGCGCTCGACGGCGCGATAAAGCAGCCCCGACGCGCCGGCGCCCACAGGCTGCACGGCGTCGAAGGTGGCTTCGAGCGTCCGCAGCACGCCCTCGGGCCCCAATACGGTCGCCTGTTCCACGGCCCGGGCGTCCATCTCGAGGAACCGCGCCGCAGCGTCGGCAAAGCCCAGATCCCTGCGCTGGACGAGGCCGTAGAGGTCCCGCGCGCGGCCGCAGCTCGCTCTCGACTCGAACGCTCTTCCGAGACGATAAAGCTCGGACAGGCCAAGCCCCTCCAGAGGCAGCCGTTCGAGCAGCCGCTCGGCCGAGGCCAGTTCTCCGGTCGCCAGCAAGACCTCGACCGCAGCGGCGTCCCGGGCGAGACCTTCGGTCAGCAAGCGCAACTCACCTGCCGCCGCCGCGGGATCGTCGCGATCGAGCGCCTCGCGGACTCGCGCCGGTTCGCCGGCCCGGGCCCGGCGCGGCAGCAGACAGCATGCCGGCAGCGCCGCCAGTGCGAGCGCCTGCGCTCCTACGATCCCGTGCCAGGTGCTGGCCGCCAGCGCCGCAATCAGCAACGCCAGCGTTCCGCCTCCCGCCACGCGCGATCCCGCGGGCACCGTGGCCAGCGCCAGCGCGCCGAGGCCGGAGACCACGGCAATCAGACCCCATTCTGCCAACGGCTCCAACGGCTCCAAGAAACCCGCCCAGAGCAAGTCCATCAGGATGTTGGCGTTCACCTCCACCCCGGGGATCGGCCCGAGAGGCGTTTGTTTCACGTCCCCGAGCGACCGGGCCACCGCTCCCACCAGCACCGGCGTTCTCGACAGATCGCCCGGCGGATCGGCGCCACGCAAGACGTCGATCATTTCAACCGAGGGCAGGGTGCCCGCCGGCGAAGACATCCCATAGCGCACGAGCCGATCGCCAGGCAGCGCTTCGCCCCGAAACCCGGCGGCTCGCGCCGTCGCCAGCGGAAGCGACTCCAGTCGCCGGCCCCCCTGCCCGTGGACGAGCCGGCACCTGCGGATCACCGCAGCCTCTTCGCCCGGCCCTCCGATGTTCACGAATCCCATCGCTCGGGCGGCCCCGGCCAGCGGAGCCACGGGCAGCTTCACCTCCGTGCGTTCCTCGAGACCCATCTCCGCGTCCATCCGGGTCACGGGCTGCAAGAAGAGCGCGAGTACCCCGGCGCCGGTCTCCCGAAGCGCCGCCGCCAGCGCCATGTCATCGGCCGCCTGTGCCGCGGGCCGGTCGAAAAGGATATCGAACGCCACCACACGCGCCCCGCGCCCGGCGAGCTTCCGCAGGAGTTCGCCATAGTGGCGCCGTGCCAGCGGCCAGGGCCCCAGCGCCGCCAGCGTCGGCTCGCCGACGCCGACCACCAAGGGCTTCGCTATGTCCCCGCGCGTCCCGCCGCGAGCCGCCCAGAGCCGCGAGGCGACATCCCCTTGCATCGTGTCGAGAAACCCCAACGCCCCCGACGCCAGCGCCGCCAGCCCAAGCCCGCCCGCCAGGAGCGGTGCCCACCACTGCAGGGCGGGCAAGTCGGCCGGCGCGCGCCTCACATCGAGGCGCCGATCCCCACGCCCCGCGTGAAGAACCCGGAGGTGTTCGGGCTGCCCTTCGTGCCGCCGCCGAAGTCCGGCAGAGAGCGCTCCACGTCGGCGGCGTACTTCTCACGAGCCTCCAGCAATCTCTCCAAGTAAATGAGAATGCCTCGCACGGGCGTGCCTGGTCCGGCTTCCTCCGTCGGATAGCTCTCGCCGTAGGCGGCCTGGTAGGACTTGTCGAGCGCATAGAGATCGATCGGTTCGTTCTCCATGCCCAAGGTCATCAGCGCCACGTTGCCGGTCCGGGTGGCACTTGCCGGAGGATTTCCGGGCGGCGCGTACGAGAGCGTAAGGCCGCTCTGACTCCAGACCCCGCCGGCGATGTTCACTCCGTCGGCGAAGGACTGATAGCTCGCCTTCACTTTCCAGTTGTCGGCAGTCGCCAGCTTCTCCAGCAAGGTGGAAGGATCGACGCTCGGGACTCCTGTGTTGCGCTGCTCCGTCGACACCAGTTGCGCCCCGGAGAGCAGCGTCGGCTTGCCGGCTGCGGCCCCCTCGATGGCATCGGCTTGCTGATGCACCTTACCCGCATTGGGGTTCAGGTCCCACCACCCGCTATTGATCTTCCAGATGTCCGAAGCCGGCTTGAGCGGCCCGGAAATCACCCCCGCCCACCACTGCTGCAGGACGCCGTCGGGTGGAGAGTTGGCCACCCCGCCCGCCAGCCCGCGTGCCACGGCCAGCCCAGCCACCGCCGGATCGGGGCCGGTAGGCACCATCCCGAGGATCTTGATGACGGTCAGCCGCTGCCAGGCGTCCTCGTATTCCTTGATCTTCTTCAGCAGCTCCGGGTCGCTGCCATTCTCGGTGGCGAAGGCGTCGACCCCGCCCTGCGTCCCGCCCGGCTCGTCGTAGAGCGCGAACTTTCCCGGCGCCCCGAACTCCATCATCGAGACCAGCATGAAGGCCGATCGGATTTTGCGCAGGTCGGCGGAGGTGCCCGGCGTCCAGGTGCCGTCCGTGGGAAGCTGCGGCAGATTGGTGAACGCGCTCCAGAAAGAGGCCGGCACCGCGGCCAGCAGCGCCGGGTCGATCAGGCGAGCCACGTTGGCCTTCAACTCGCCTACATCCAAAGTCTGGGCAAAGTGGTTTGCGAACTGGATGACACGATCGTCAACGGAGGTGCGGATGAAGTCGCGGTCCGCCGGGTCGTCGATGTCGAGCGAGCCGTCGCTGTCCTGGAAGAGCGCCACCGACCGACTGCTCATCGGCGCGTAGAAGCGGTTGGCCGCGTGGTCGAGCGGGCCGGCGGGACCGGCGGCCAGAGCGGGGAGCGTTGCGACAACGGCGAAAAAAGCAGCAATGAGGACCGCGCGGGCCATTCGACTCTCCTCCATTTGCGTTCCGCCGCCTCTCATCTCACATGAATGTTGCTGTAGAGCGTCTGCGACACACCATCTCCCAGGTCCAGCACCGTGGTCATGAATCCGTAGACCTTCTCCTCGGGCTGCAGCGACAGCGCCTGATAGAGGATGACGGCCTCGTTGCCGAAGACCCCTCGGGCGAAGAGATCGATTCGTTTGTACTTCAAGTCCAGGATGCGCTTCTCCTTGTCGTTCTTCAGGTCGTCGGTCAGCTCGTTCATGATGTCCTCGGCTCGCACCCGGTAGCTGCCGCCGGCGAACTGGCCCTCGATAACGTGCGTGTATCCGTACTTGCCGATGGTCTTGCGGTACCAGCGGTCCTCGAAGTCGTTTTGAAAAACCAGAGACGATGCGATCGCGATGGCCGACTCGGCGATGTATCGCGCTCGTTCGCGGTCCTCCGTCTTCTTCACCAGGCGGTACTCGCCCTTCGACGTGAAGAGCAAAGTGCCCGCGAAGATCATGAAAATCATGATCGCGAGGACCACGAGCGGAATGGCGATACCGCGACGTTGCGCCATTCTCACATCACCACCCGGTTCACGGACATGCTGGCCGTATAGATCGCACAGGGCTTCCCCTCCGCGCGCGGCTTCATCTTGATCGTCATCCCCACCAGCCGCTCGCCCAGGCGAGTGAACTTCATCCAGCGCACGCCGCCGGTCTGGGGAATCACTTCCGATTTGAGGTCGCCCGCAACACCGGCCGTCCGCACGACGCGGAAAGCGCGTTTGTCGTCGGCGGCAGGCTCGGAGGCGATCGCAGCGCCTGCGGCGTCCTGCATCTCGTAGACCACCTGGCGATCGCGGCTATCGAGCATCACGAGCTTGGGGCTGTGATAGTCATAGGTCGGCAGCTTTACGCGCGAGGCGTCCTGCAAATCCCGCCCGACGCGGTTGAAGAGGATGCGCATCTCGCGATACTCGTCGACCCAGTCGGTCCGGTCGGCCGCCCGCCGGTTGTAATAGATCGTGCCGAAAGCCCAGGCCACCGTGAGGAAGAACAGCGACGACGCCACCAGGATCTCGATGAGGGTGTAGGCGCTGGGCCGAGGGTCGACTCCGGCTCCCCCCGAGCGCACAAGCCTACTTCCCGCCGTGAACCGGGGCGTTCTTGTGGGGCTTGCCGACAAAGTCGTCACGGTTCAGCTCGAAGACCTGGAGAAAACCGTCCTGGCGCAGGATCCCGGCCGCGGTGACCTTCACGCCCTGGCCGGTCGACAACATCACGGAATCGCTCTGCGTCTTCACCTCGACCGCGCCTTCCTCGACCTGCACCTGGGTCTGGTCGGGACCGCTGTCGACACCAAACACTGTACCACGGACGGCAACCACGGCCTGCGGCGTCTCCACCTGAAAACCGCCTCCGCCCTTCTTCACCTTCAGCCAGACCTGGCCTTGCTTGAGCCCGAGCGAGTGGCTGAACACGCGGACGGCCGTCCCCGGGCGCACCTTGATGGCGGTGCCATCGGGATAGACCAGCCGGCCCTTGAAATCGTCGGACACTTCGAGCAGCCCGCCTTCTGCCAGCAGCGCGCCGGTGGCGGCCGCGGCCCCCTCCACGTTCGCCTTGCCCGCGGATACCTCGAGTTTCACGCCGCTCGGCACGCCGGCAACCTGCTCGTGGACGGCGTGGCCCGAACGCAGTCGGAGCCCCATCAGGCCGAGGGCGAGGATCAGGACCGCCAGCCCCGCCGCCTGCGCCGGTCTTGTCCGGAGCCAACCCAACCACCCCGATGCCGGAGGCTGCGCAGGCGTCCGTCCGCTCCTGGCCCGGATCCGAGCCATGACTCGTCCCGCCGCCTCGGCCGGCGGCGACAGATCGGGAAGCTCGCCGATGGTCTGGAACAGCGCCTGCAGCGAGCGTACCTCCGCCTTGCAGCCGTCGCAGCCGCCCAGATGGGCCGCCACCCGCGCCTGGTCGGCGCCCGACAGCTCGCCTTCGACGAAGTCGGTGAGTTTCTCCGAGATATCCCTGCAATCGGACATGGCGTTCCTCGCCTCCGAAGATCGGGCGCGGAAGCCAAAGGTTAGAAATTAGATCTCCAGGAACTCGGGGCCGTCGGGTGCGGGCAGATCGCGAAGCACCTGGAGAAAGTCCGTGTACCTCTCGGCCGGATCTCGCGCCAGGCAGCGCATCATCACGGCAGCCACGTGTGCGGGCATCCGCGGTGGCGGATCGACCGGTCCGGCCGACAACGGGTGAGCAAAGGGCATCCGGCCGGCATACATCTCGAAGGCCATCACCCCGAACGCAAAGACATCGGTCTGCGGGCCGGGCTGGCCTCCGCCGAACAGCTCGGGCGCCAGGTAGCCCAAGGTGCCGACCATCTCGCCGGTAGCGGTGAGCTGGGTACCTCCGACGGCACGAGCCACGCCAAAGTCGATCAGCTTCACGCGGCCGTCGGCAAGCAAGAAAACGTTGTCGGATTTGAGGTCTCTATGCAGGATTCCCTGCTGGTGGCAGTGGGCCATGCAGTCGGCGACGACTCGCAGCACGTTCTCGCAGTCGACGCCGTCCGGGTCTTGACGCAGCGCGTCACGCACCGAGCGACCCTCCAGGCACTCCATCGCGAAGTAGAGCAGGTCCTCCGAGTGGACGGCGTGGATCTC
>JACQFU010000177.1 GCA_016199905.1 Candidatus Wallbacteria bacterium | reverse complement strand
GGCGGCGCCATCCGCCTCGGACTGAGGTTCCGCGGCCGGCGTCCCGCTTGCCTTCCGCGCGGCCCTCACCCGTTCGAACTCGGAATATCCTCCGAGGTGGAAAGTGAGCTGGCCGGCGTCGACCTCGAGCACCTTGGTCGCCACGGCGTCGATCAGATGGCGATCGTGCGTGATGAAGCAGAGCGTGCCGCCGAACTGGCCGAGCGCGTCCTCCAGCACGTCCCGCGAGGCGATGTCCAGGTGGTTCGTCGGCTCGTCGAGCAGGATGTAGTTGGCCGGCCTGAGCAGCATCTTCGCCAGCGCCAGCCGCGCCTTTTCGCCTCCCGACAGCACGTGCACCTTCTTGTGGACGTCGTCGCCCCGGAAGAGGAAGCAGCCGAGAAGGGTCCGCAGCCGCGTCTCGCTCTCCGTCGGCGCCACGATGAACAGCTCTTGCAGCGCCGTGTTGGCCGCCGTCAACAGCTCCAGCTGGTGCTGGGCGTAGTAGGCGACAGCCACCTTGTAGCCCGGGACCCGCTCGCCCGCGTCGATCGGAAGCACGCCGGCCAGGATCTTCAGTAAAGTGGATTTGCCGGCTCCCTTGGGTCCGACGAACGCGATCTTCTCCCCGCGGTTCACCACGAAGTCGACCCCGCGATAGACCACCGTCGGGCCATAGCTCTTGTGCGCCTCCCGCAGGCGCATCACCTCTTCGCCGCTGCGCTCGGGCTGCGGGAAGCTGAACTTGATGGGCGCGGCGTCCTCCGTCAGCTCCACCCGCTCCATCTTCTCGAGCATCTTCAGACGGCTCTGGACCTGCGTCGCCTTCGTGTTCTTCGCCCGGAACCGCTCGACGAAGCGCTCGATCTGCGCCACCTTGGCAGCCTGGTTGCGCGCCGCCGACTCTGCGATGGTCTTGCGCTGCTCGCGGGCCGCCAGGTAGCGGTCGTAGCCGCCGGCGTACGCCACCAGCTTTCCCCCCTCGATCTCGACGGTCTCGTTGGTCACCCGGTTGAGGAACGGCCTATCGTGGCTGATGAGCAGGATGCCGCCGTCGTAGGCCGCCAGAAACTGCTCCAGCCACTCCAGCGACGCCAGGTCGAGGTGGTTGGTCGGTTCGTCGAGCAGCAGCAGGTCCGGCGAGGCCAGGAGCAGGCGCGACAGCTCGCTCCTCATCCTCCAGCCCCCACTGAAGGCATCGACGGGCTTGCCGAAGTCTTCGGCCTTGAAGCCCAGGCCCGTCAACACCCGGGCGGCCTCGAACTCCAGGTCGTAACCGCGCAGCGCCTCGAAGTGGTGCTGCATCCGGCCGTACTCCTCGGTCAAGCGCGAGGTGAGCTCGGCGTCGCCCGCGGCGTGGTTGATGTCCTCCTCCATCGCCCGCATCTTTGCCGCCAGCGCCTTGAGCCCGCCCGCGTGGGCCGTCACTTCTTCCAGAAGCGGCCGCGAAGAGGGGGGCACTGCCTCCTGCGGCAGGTAGCCGACCGTCCGCTTGCCCTCCAGCTGCAACTGACCGCCGTCGGCGAAGTCCTCGCCCGCGATCATCCGAAGCAGTGTGGTCTTGCCGATCCCATTCGGACCCACGAGACCGATTCTGTCGCCCGGAAGCACGCGCAGCTCGGCGCCGTCGAAGAGCTGGCGGCCGCCGAGGTACTTCCGGAGGGCGCGGATCTGGAGCATCTATTCCTTGAGCTTCTGGTACTTCTCGTAGGCCGCCTTGGCCTCGTCGGTCTTGCCGGAGGCCTTCAATGCCTGCGCCAGCTTGCCGTAGAGTTTGGCCTCCCCCGGCTCCAGTTCAACGGCCTTCTTGTAGGCAACGGCGGACTTGCGATGCTCCCCCAGTTTGCCGTAGAGGCTCCCCAGCTTCACGTAGGCTTTCAGGTAGTCGATCTTCAGCTTCACCGTCTCGCGATAGCTGGCCACGGCATCCTCGATCTTGCCCAGCTTCTCGTAGGTGAGGCCCAGGTTGAAGTGGGCCTTGTGATAGTCGGGTTTCAGCTCCACCGAGCGGCGCGTTTCCACCAGGGCCCGCTCGTTGTTGCCGATCGTTCCGTAGAGGAAGCCGAGCGCGTAGTGCGCGCCGAAGTGGTCCGGCTTCAGCTCGATGACGCGCGTGTAGCACTCGATCGCCTTCTCCGCCTGGCCCAGGGCCTCGCACGCCATCCCCCGGTGGTAATGAGCCTCGGCGTGGTCCCGGTCGATCTCGAGCGTCTTCTCCAGGATCTGCAGCGCTTCCTTGTAGCGCTTCATGCTGTTGAGCGCCAGCCCCAGCTGGTAATTCATTTCGGCGTTCTGCTGGTCCATCTGCAACCCCGCCTGAGCCGCGTCGATCGCCTCGCGGGCGCGCCCCGCCTCGTTGAGCGTCGCCGCCAGACCAAAATGCCCCTTCAGGTCTTTTGGCGCCAGCTCCACGGCCTTCTTGAACCCCGCGATCGCCTCGTCGTAGGACTTTTCCCGCATCAGGGCCTCGGCCTGCGCCAGGTACCCGGAAGCCCGGTCGGGCTGGGCCGCCACCGCGCGGCCGGAGTACTCCTTGGCCCGCTTCAGGTCGCCCCGCCCGATGCACAGCGCCGCCAGGTTCAACAGCGCCTCGTAGCAGTCCGGATCGCTTTCGAACGCCTTCTCCAGGTGCTGCACCGCCTCCCGCATCTCGCCCTTGGCCCCCAGAGACGCCGCCAGGTTCGCCAGGTCCACCGCCCGCCCCCCGGAAAGCTCCAGCGCCTTGCGGTACTCCACCGCCGCCTCCTCGTACTTGGCCTGCGAAAAGAGCGCCGCCCCGAGCGCCCGGTGCGCGTCGGCGTAGTTGGCGTCCAGCTCCAGCGCTGCCCGGTACTCCTTCACCTCGCTGTCCAGCATCTGCTTGGACCCGAAGCAGTAACCCAGCAGGTAGTGCGCCTGCGCCCAGCCGCCGTCGGACTCGAGCGCCTTCTTGGCGCTCTGGATCGCGTCGGCCACCAGTCCTTTGTCGGCGTAGGCCAGCGCCAGGTTGTAGTGCACGCGGGCGAAGTCCGGCTTCAACACGAGCGCCTTCTTGTAGAACTCGATCTCCTTGTCATGCCGCCCCTGGCCGCCGTAGGCCGCGCCGAGGTTCAGGAATGCCTCCGCGCTCTCGCCCTCGAAACCGACGGCCTGGCGCGCCGCGTCGGCAGCCTCGGTGTACTTGCCGAGCGCGTTCAGCGACGCCGCCATGTTGATCCAGACCTGGCCGAACTCCGGAACCAGGTCCACGGCTTTGCGGTAGACCTCGACGGCCTTGTCGGGTTGCCCGTCCGACAGGTACGTGTGACCCAATGAGGCGAGACGCGTCGCCTCCATCCGGTCCATCTCCTGCTTCTTGCGATCTGCAGCTACCGAGGCCATCAGGGCTTGAATTCTAGCACTTCAGCCCTGCCACAACCGAGGGTCGACTCGCGGCGTTTCCCAGGTATATGCTGCAATCATGCCGCTCCCGCTCTCCGATCGCGCCCACCGGTTCCCTGCGTCTCCCATCCGAAAGCTCTACCCGCTCGCCGAGGGGGCCCGCTCCCGAGGCGTCCAGGTCTACCACCTCAACATCGGGCAGCCCGATCTCGAGACGCCCGCGCCGTTCCTCGAAGTCCTCCACAAGTTCGACCGGGCCAACGTGGCTTACAGCCCTTCTCAAGGCGAGAAGGTCTACCTCGACGCGCTCGTCGAGTACTACCGCCAAATTGGCTTCCAGCTGGAAACCTCCCAGGTCCAGGTCACCGTCGGAGGAAGCGAGGCCATCCTCTTCACGTTTCTGGCGATAGCCTCGCACGGCGACGAAGTGCTGATCCCGGAGCCGTTCTACACCAACTACCAGACCCTGGCGATGGTCGCCGGGCTGCAGGTCGTCCCGATCACCACCAGGCCCGAGAACAACTATCGCCTCCCCGCGGCCGCGGAGATCGAGAAGAGGATCACCAACCGTACCCGGGCGATCATGGTCTGCAACCCGTCCAACCCGACGGGCACGGTGCTGACCCGCCAGGAGTTGGACTTGCTTGCAGGGCTGGCCCGCGAGCGCGGCCTTTTCCTGATCAGCGACGAAGTCTATCGCGAGTTCGTCTACGGTGAAGGCGAGGCCATCTCCGCGCTCTCCCTGAAGGGGCTCGAGGATCGAGTGGTGGTGGTCGACAGCATCTCCAAGCGCTACAGCGCGTGCGGCGCTCGCATCGGCTGCATGGTGAGCCGCAATGCCGAGGTGATGGATTGCGCGCTGCGACTGGCGCAGGCCCGGCTCAGCGCTCCGACGCTCGGGCAGCTCGGAGCTGCTGCGATGCGCGACATGGGCACCCGCTACTTCGACGCCACCGTCGAGGAGTACCGCAAGCGACGCAACATCGTGCACGAAGAGCTGAGCTCGATCCCCGGCGTGCTCACCCACCTGCCCGTCGGCGCCTTCTACACGATGGCGCGCCTGCCCGTGGCCGACGCCGAAGACTTCGCTCGCTGGCTGCTGACCGATTTCAGCCTCGACGGCCACACCGTGATGTTCGCGCGATTCTATGCCACTGCCGGACTCGGCAACGACGAGATCCGGATCGCCTACGTGCTCAAGGAATCGGATCTGCGCGGAGCCATGGCTTGCCTGAGAAAGGGGCTGGAGCGTTATCGCGAGTTGAAGGGCTGAGCTACTCGACGTGCAGCCGCAGGCCCACGCTCTCCGACGGCTGCAAACCCTCGAGCACCGTGACGCCTGTCGCGAGAGTCTCGCCCGCCGCACGGAAGACCCGGCCCGCCAGCCTCGGCCGGCTTCGTCGGCTCGACGTGAGCGCGTCATAGCGCGCGGCGATCCAGACCGGCAGCTGCGCCCGCCCATCGGCGTCGGCCGTGGCGATCGCGCCGGCCAGGAAGACGCACGTCATCGGACCGGGCACGTAGCGTTGCTGAAAAAACTCATGGACCGGCGCGGGGTACCGCAGCGTGAGCACGACGATGCGGGGCCGCCAGCGTTTCAGCTCCGCCACGCGGTCGGGGAACATGTCGCGGCCGGCTGCCTCGGAGAGGTCCGCGAAGTCTTCGGGGCGGCCGAACCAGTTGAAGCTCGTGTCGAGGCGGCGCACGTTGAGCTGGTGGTCGTCGTCGAAGACCCGTTCGGCGGGAGGGATGTTGCGCTCCAGGAACCGCATGTAACCCGCGTAGCGTTCGAAGACCGGCCCTTCGTGCGCGACTCGATACAGGAGCATGCCCGGACAGGCGAGGGTGACGGCCACCAGCAAGGCACTGTAGGCGGGGCGGCCCAGCGGCAACCGGCGCGAGAACCAGTCGCCGGCCAGCCGGTGCCCCGCCGCCGCGGCGAGCGCCAGGATCGGCCAGATCCAAAACAGGTACTGCTTGTAGGGCGCCTGCACGACGACGCTCATTAGCAAGCCGAGCGCCGCCGGGACCGTCACGGCAACCAACATGGGAGTCGTTCGGGCCGCCCGAATGATTCCCAGCACGGCCAGGACCCAGAGGCCTGGAGCGTGACGCCAGCAGGCCAACCACAGCTCCGGATCGAACGGCCTATGGGCGACGTAGCTCGCGTTGAATCGCCAGCAGTAAAGCAGGTAGTTGTCGAATCCTCGGCTCAGGATCGGCACCAGAAGAAGCACGCAGGGCAGCGAGGCGGCGGCAGCGAAGGCGGCGATCCGAACCGGCAAGAGACGCTGGGCACCGATCTTCTCCGCCGGTACGCCCTCGCCCAGGCTCGCCCAAAGCAGCGCCGGCGCCATCGCTGCCAGTGGAGCCAGAGCCTTTTGCAGCACACAAAGTGCAACTCCGGAGACGGCTCCGGAGAGGAGGAACATTCCGATTCGGCTGCCGGTTCGCGCCTGTCCCGGCCGCGGCAGAAGCAACAGGAGGGCAAGAAAGCTCAGGGTTGCCTGCGGAGCGTCCGGACGCACCTCCATCGCGCCCACCGTAAGGATTCCGCTGGTCAGCAAGAAGTAGCCGGCGGCCAGACCGGCTCGCAAATCCCACAACCGGCGTCCGGCCTCCACTACCAGGCAGACGAGCAGCCCCAGGTTCAAGGCCATGAGTGCTCGATGCGCCACCAGGAGTCGACCGGGATCGTCAATCAAACCGCAGAGCCAGGCCGTGCCCTGATAGTAGAGCGGGTGATGCCTGGCCTGGAAATCGACGTCGGGGATCAGTCCCCGCGAAACCATCCAGGCCGAATGCACGTGCGCGATCTCGTCATGATCGATGGCCTTGTGAAGACAGATCGCGGGCACCAACAGGGCCAACGCCATAAGCCCGGCCGCCAGCCAGGAAAGCGAAATCCACGAGGAGCCCTGCGGCTGTTCCGAGCGGGAAACAGACCGGCACAGTCCTTCTTCCGGCAACGAGCGGGTCACCCGCCCCTGGGGCGGCGGACAGCGAGCCTCACCACCGCGTCGAGTGCCGGTTCAGCGCCGAACCGTCCGGTCCGACCGGACCTCCCTGGTTTCCGCCAACGGTCCCGGGAGTGTTGTTGCCGGCGCCGCCCCCGTCACCGAAGGTGCCGTAGCAGCCGCAGATGGCAATCTTGAAAGGCACCTGTGGACAAGGAGTGAGAGTGTTGGCCGTCGTGGCCGGAACTCCAAGGCTGCCGTTGACGATCCAGCCTGGAGGAAAACCGCCGTTGGTGATGCGCGTCGAGCCGGTGGAGGTGTTTCCCTGGCCGGCGACGACGAAGAAGTAGCGGCCGCCCAGGCCGATGGTCGTACCGCCGTGAACCGGCGAGACCCCTCCGCCCGTGGTGTCCATGTAGTCATCGGGTACGTTCTGCTTCTCTCCTCCGTAGTAGCGCGAAAGGGCAGACGGGCAGACCCAGATGTTGTCGTCCCGGATGATGTTGCCCAGTGGACCGTTGAAGACCGTGCCGCCGGTGCCCTGATTGACGAAGCCATCGGGTCCGCCGACGGTCGTCTGGGAGTCTCCGATGGCGACGATCTGGTAGCCCGCCGTGGGCGGCAGGGGATTGATGGTCGGGACGTTCGTGTTGTTGGTCAGCTTGCCCGTGCGGGGCGTGAACCCGAAGGCGCACTTGGAGTTCTCTGCGAATGATTGGTAGTTGGTCTCCCAGACCGCGAAGGATTTCTCGATCTGCTGGAGTTGCCCGAGACACGTCTTGCGGCGCGAGGTCTCGGCGAAGTTCTGGTACTTGGCCAGCCCCGCTGCCGCGAGGATGCCGATCACGATGACCACGATGAGCAACTCGATGATGGTGAAACCCTGCCGGGCTGTCCGGGAACGTTTCATAGCTTCTCTCCTTCGCCAGCTACTTGACCGGCGATATGTTCGACTCTCTCTCCCTGCGACTCCCAATTATGCCACGTCGGCCGTCGATTCGCTCCCGTGGCGTCCCTACCGGTTTGACACCAGGACCCGTGCCGGCCCATGCTGGGACCTTGGAATGGCCACTGGAGACGGCGCTTGGACGGCGATGACGCCAAGGTGACCCGCGTGGGGCCGCCAGGCTCGGGCGGCCCTCCCGCGGGACGCAGCTTCTCGGCTGCGTTCTCGGCCCGCTTCGAGATCCAGTCGACCCTGGGGTCGGGAGGCATGGGCGTCGTCTACCTGGCGGTCGACAAGAGCCTGGACCGCCCCGTAGCCATCAAGTTCTCCCACGCGCAGGACGCCGAGGCGCTGGCCCGCTTTGCTCGCGAAGGTCGCGTCCTGGCCCGCTTGCGCCACCCGAACCTGATCCAGGTGTACGACACCGGAGAGGAGGGCGGACACCCGTTCCTGGTGATCGAGGTCGCGGAAGGCGAGTCTCTGGCCGAGCGCCTCGAAAGGGACGGCGAGCTGGAGCCCCTCGAGACCCTCGGCTTCGCGCTGCAGATCGCCGCCGGACTGGTCTCGGCCCACGGGCAAGGCGTGCTGCACCGCGACCTGAAGTGCGCCAACATACTCATCACATCCGAAGGCTCCATCAAGATCTGCGACTTCGGCCTCGCCCGCACGGCCTCCGTTAGCGATCGCGTCACCACCGACGGCGCCTTCCTCGGCACGCCGGAGTACCTGGCGCCGGAGCTGGTCGAAGGCGCCCCGGCCTCCGTTGCCAGCGACCTGTACGCCTTCGGCTGTGTGCTGACCGAGATGCTCACGGGCCTGCCGCCCTTCCCGCAGCAGCAAAAGGACGGGACTTCCCTTTCGATCTCCGATGTCGTGGCCGCTCACTTGACCAAGCCAATCCCCATCCCCTCCCAGCGCGTCCCCGGGATCGCGCCCGAGCTCGACGCGCTCGTGGCCGCCTGCCTGGCCAAAAAGCCCTCCGGTCGCCCCAAGGACGCCACGTCGGTGCTCGCGGAGCTGGAGGCGCTGGAGCGCAAAGAGGCTGTCCGCTCTCACGTGCGGCTTCGGGCGGCTTCCGGCGTCCGGCCGCGGGGCAGCCGCGTCTCGGCGTCGCCCGCGCCCACGACGCTCATCCTCTCGCGCCCGGTTGACGCCGACGCCACGGGCCCGCACTCGATGGTCCCTCCCGCCGCGTCGTCCTCGCGAAGGCTGCTGGCGGGGGTCGCAGCCTCCCTGCTGCTGCTGGGGCTGTCGGTGCTGGCCGCCC
>JACQFU010000171.1 GCA_016199905.1 Candidatus Wallbacteria bacterium | reverse complement strand
GCCACGTCCAGGCGGGTCGAGTCGGGAATCGGCAGTTCGCCCGACTGGCCGGCGAGCACGTCCTTTCTCAGCTCGTGGAACAACTTGCGTGACGGGTCGCCGGAATCCGACTGCACGCGGTGCATCAGCTCTTCGACGGCCGAGTCCGCGACGTTCAGGGCGATCTCGCCCCAGGCGCCGCGGCTGGCCTCGGCGTTGACGTGCGAAGCGAAGAACAGTTGCCGAAAGCCGAGGAAGGCCAGGATGCCGAGCAGGCTGAGGACGATCAGCAGGGGGAGCCCGACGCCCGCGCTGTCGCGCGATCCGGTCACTTATTTCGAAGCCCGTCGGCCAGGAAGGGCTGCAAGTCCGCGACGATCGCTGCGGGCGGATTGTAGAAGGCCGAACCGCCGCCCGGGAAGCCGACCTTCTCGGCCCAGGTCGATAGCGCCTCGGCCATCGCCTCGGGGACGGCGCTGTGAGCGTAGGAGCTGGGGAAGACCGACGGATCGTTCTGGTTGGCGACGATGTCGTTGCCGAGGCGGTTGCCCGCGCCCGGATTGACCTTCAGCGTGAGGTCGTGGGCGATTTCGTGGTCGGGAACGTGGGCCATCTGGGGCTGGTAGAGCTCGGTGGTGGCGCCGTTGCCGGTGGACCACCAGACGCCGGCGATGGGCAGCTTGGCCGGGTCGCGCTGGATGCGGACCAGCAGCTTGTGCTGGCGGGGCTGGTAGAGCTGGGCGGCCCGCAGGACGTTGTTCAGACTCTCGCCGCTGGCGTCGGCGCCCGTGATGACGAGGTTGTACTTGTCGATAACGGCCTGGGCGTTGGCGTCGAACTGGGCGCCGCCGGTGGGCGGGGTGCCGGGCGTGACGTTGGGCGGGGGCGTGACCGGCGCGCCGGGACCGTTGCCGCCGACGGTGGGCGTGTTGCCGGGGTCGGCGGTGCCGGCGCCGGGTGCAGGCGGCCGGCGGCGCACGCGCCGGACGATGATGATGGTTCCCTGGGAGGCCTGCGCGGTGGCGGTGTTATCGCCGTCGGCCGCGGGCTGCGTCTGGATGACCACGGTGTCGCCCGCGCCGCAACCCGCCAGGCCCAGAGCTGCAGCCAGCATGCTGCCCAGGAAGAGGGAACGGTTGGGGCGCATCGTGTCTCCTTCGCCTCCCTTGGGAGGCCGGACCTGGGCGGCTGGGGCGCGGGGCGGCCCCGTTGGCGGAGTGTCCACCCTCAATGATTCCATGAAACCCCGAAATGTTTGAAAGAAATTTTCAGCGGCTGGCGCCGTTGCGCGGGCCGCCCTCCGGGCCGCATAATTGGCAGCGAGGAGTCGGGGCGCTCGCGAGGACTAAACTCATGGATGCAAGACAACCGATACGAGGAAGCAGAGGGATCGCCCGCACATCGGTCGTGCGGCCCTGCGAAGCTCGGAAACGGACTTGCAAGCAGCCAGCAACATACGGTACCTCGACCGCGCGTACCACGAGCCCGTCCGGGAGGACGTGTCCGTGATCAAGCTGATCGTGGTGAACCGGGACTCGGAGGCCACCGAGTTCCGGATCAAGGACCGCATCACGACCATCGGCCGCTCCAGCGACAACCATCTGGTGCTGCCGGGGTCGCACGTGTCGCGCAACCATGCGACGATCGAACGTACGGTCAAGGGCTTCATCCTGACCGACCTCAGCAGCAAAAACGGCACGTTCGTCAACAACAAGACGGTCAAGAGCACCGTCCTGTCCGTCGGCGACAAGGTAAAGATCGGTGAGAACTTCCTCTTCGTCGACAACGCGCAGGCCGACCGCGAGAACGCGATGGACTACTTGCTGGAGAAGCTCGAAGACAGCGAGAAGAAGTTCCTGCAGGCGGGCATCGAGTTCCTCAAGATCGAGCGAAAGGACGTCTTCCTGAAGGAAGTCGCCAAGGCCGCCTTCGAGGTGAGCCTCATCGCCATCCCGCTCATCGTGGTCGTGGGCGTGCTGCTCGGCCTCATCAAGTTCAAGGACATCACCTCCGCGTTGCTGAACCTGTTCCGCAACCTGGGCGGCGGCGGCCCCACGCCGGTTCCCAAGTAGAGGACCTGGCTACTCCCCCAGCACGTCGATCGCCCAGATCTGGGCCGAGGTGATCGGCGACACGCCCGGGCTGTCCTTCATCTCGATCTCGAGAGTGTTCGGACCCGGCTTCAGGAAGCGGGAGGAGAACGCGTTGCCAATCGACGTCTCGGTGGACAACGGGTCGTAATCCCAGCTCTCGGTTGGGCGATAGACCATCTTCAGCCGGCCGTTCACCGTCAGTTCGAAGTAGCTCCGCAGAACCAGGTTGCTCACCTTGAGCACGATGGCGGCCCTTTTCAGCTTGGCCAGCTCCGCGGGGGCGATGCTCACCCGGAAGGTGTGCCGGTCCTGGACGTCGGTGGTGAAGCTGATGACGTTGCGCCGGATGCGGAACAGCTCGGGATCGTCCCCGCGGGGCAGCCAGAAGCCGTCCCTCTTCAGCTGGAAATCCGTGCTCCAGTGGAACTGCGGCTTGAACGGGGGCGTATTGAAGAAGCGCTCCACGAAGCACTTCGTCGTCTGCGCGAATCCGACGGGCAGCGGCAGCTTGAAGTCGAGCGCGGAGGCGTCGAGCACTTCCAGGTCAAGCAGCCGGTTGTAGAACTCGACCCTCTGATCTTCCGGGACCTCGGGAGGCCCCTTGAAGTAGGCCTCCGCCAGCGGCTTGAACTGGTTGTAATACGGCAAGACCGAAAGCTGTTTCACGCGCGCGAAGATCCTCTCCCGGTCCGGCTTCGAGCGCACGTTGCGCCCGTAGAGCTCGGTGAACAGACGCCCGAACGAGGGCATGTCGATTCGGGAGAGGATGTCGCGTGCGATCGGCAGCACGGCCGGCAGCGGCGACTGGACTTGCTGCCCGGGCAGTCCCGAGTAGACCAGCAGCGGGCGTTCGATGCCGAACAGGATGTCGGCGGTGTCGAGGGGGAAGCTGAACGTGGTCGCGCGGCCCGGGGGACTGGCGGTCAGACGCCGTTCGCCGATCGCGAGCGTTGCGTCGAGTGGCTCGCGTGTGCGGACCTCCAGCGCGGCGAACCGGGCGCTGTCGACCCGGAAGCGCGGGCGCTCGAAGGCGGCGGTCCTCAGCGGATGATCGAGCGAGACCGAGCGGTCCTCGCAGAGCGCGCGGATTCGGTAGGCCGTGTCGGCTGCAAGGCCGGAGAGCAGCTGGGAATGGTCGCGCGCGGGATCCTGGCCCGGCCGTGGAACGGACGTGAAGCGACTCGTGTCGTCGGCACGCGCCACTTCGAGCCAGCTCCGGACGGGAACACTCGTTTTCCAGAGCACCCGGGCCTGGGTCTGGCCAGCCTCGGACTTGAGGTCGAAGACGCGGACAGGCGGGGCCGGACGGTGTGAGAGAGCCAGGCCCGCTCCCAGCAGGAGTAACGCCGCGGCTCCAATGGCCATGGCGACGCGGGTCCGGCGACCGCGCACCGACGTCGCGGGGCGGCCGCGGCCCAGCTGCATCGTGCGCTGGGCGTCCCCGGGGCGATCGGCGGAGCCGGGAGCGAGCTCGGTCAAGTCGCGGCTGATCTTCAGCGCGCGCGTCGGCTGGTTAGCCACGGCCTCCACAGCCTCGCCGCGGCCCTCGAGACCGTCTGCCAGGACCTGTGCGAGGTGGCCTGCGCTCTGGTAGCGTTTCTTGGAGTCCTTGGCCAGGAGGCGCTTCACGACGTATTCCAGCCAGAGCGGGACATCGGGCCGCAAGGTGCGCAGCAACGGCGCTTCCTTGTCGAGATGGGCCTTCATGAGCTCCTGCAGCGGGAGACTACCAAAAGAGGTGTGGCCCGAGAGCGTCTCGTAGAGGACCATTCCCAGCGAGTAGAGGTCGGAGGACGGTTGTGGGGTATCCCCGCGGATCACTTCCGGGGCCGTGTATTCGGGAGTGCCCATGAAGATGCCCGAGCGAGTGAGGCGTTCGCGGCTCTCCATGGCCAGCGCCAGGCCGAAGTCGCCCAGCTTGGCAGTCCCATCCGGCGTGAGGAGGATGTTGGTCGCCTTCACGTCGCGGTGGAGGATGCCTTTCTCGTGGGCCAAAGCCAGCGCCTCGGCGACCTGGCGAACGATCTGGGCTCCGCGCTCGATCTCCATCTGCCCGAACCGGTCCAGCGTCTCTCGCAGGGTTTGGCCGATCACCAGCTCGAAGACCAGGTAAGGTCTGCCGCGCGCTTCGCCCGTGGCCAGCACGGTGATCAGGTTGGGATGGCGAAGCATGGCAAGCAGCTTTCCCTCCCGATGGAAGCGTTGCCTCTGATCGGGCTCGTGCTCGAGCATCAGCTTGACGGCGACCTCGCGGCCCAGGTCCTTCTGCCTGCACCTCAGGACGATGCCCATGCCGCCCTTGCCCAGGACACCCAGCACGTCGAACGTCCTGGCGAAGTCGGGCCCCAGCTCGGCGGCGATGGATGCGGGGTTGTCGACGTTGAGCGCCATGGGTTCCCGCGATCATACATCAGGCCGCCGCAGTGCTTCGCGGCTTGACAAACGGGCTCTTGTCTGGTATCCTCCTGCAGCTTTTCCGGTTCATGAATCCCATCCCAGTAGTCTTTGCGTAATTAGCATGGAACCTGCGGCACAGTAGAAGAAGTCCACGTCGCCGAGTTCACACCACAGTTCGACAAAAGTACGGATTAGCAGAGTACGGATCTCCTCTCTGCCGAAAGCGAAGAAGAGATTCGGTTTGTCAGGCCTTGCTCAAAGGAGTGAGGACCCGATGAATCTGCTGAAGATTTCACTCACGGTCACCCTGGTTTTCGGTTTCGTATTCACAAGCAACGTGCCCGCCGCCGCGCTGACTGACACGCAGCGGACGTATATTGATCGGTACCTGGTCGGTCACGGACTGAACCAGTACGGCGATCCCAACGGCACGGTTTACCTGGGGGGCAATCCTCTGTTCGACGAGGCGACAGGCACGTCGATGAACAGGCACGATTACATCCTCAGAAAAATCCCCCGCATTCTCGACGGGTTCGTCACCATCCTCCCCTGGGACGGTGCGGGCCGGGCCGTCGGTGCGAACGGAGCAGGCAGCCACGTGCGAAACGACTGCGACCCCCGGCGCATCGAAGACCGCTTCATCGACGCGACCGTCAAGAGCGAGGAGCGCTGCAAGCAACTCGTGGAGCGCATCCGCGCCGGTCTGGACAGCCACGACTTCAAGTCCGTCCATGAGATCCTGGCGCAGCTGGCGGCGATGCCGCGAGAGCAGCTTCAGGAACTGACGCTGGTCCTCAAGGATGCCCGCCGCATGCTCAACGCGGAGTTCATCCAGGAGCTCGATTTGACCACGCAGGTGCGCGCGCTGCTGATCGATCTCGACAAGCTCGAGGCGCGGCTGGCAGCGTGAGCTGAGCCGTTAGAGCCTTCCGCTGCGCAGGATTCCGATCGCCAGCCAGAAGCCGAGGAAGCCGGCGGCCATGTAGCCGCAGACGCCCATCCAGGGGTAGCCGAACATCGTCGGCTTGATGCTCGTCGTCATGATGAAGCTCGAGCCGATGATCAACGCGCTGATGACCAGACTGAATGAGATGCGGTTGCTCAGCTTGTCGAGCGTATGCGCTAGCGGATCGAGACCACGGTGCATGAACTCGATGCTGAAGTTGCCGTGCTGCATCTTGTGCAGCAGCCGCGTCAGCTGGCTCGGCGTGCGCTTCATGAAGAAGGCGAAGTCGAGCAGCCCCAGGTGGGCGTCCTTCATCAGGCGCTGCGGGTGCCACCGCTCGACCACCAGCTCCTCGACGAAGGGGCGCGCCTCCTGCACGATGTCGAACTCCGGGTCGAGCGTCTTGGCCATGTGCTCGATGCTGATCAGCGCCTTGAGCATCATGGCGTAGTTGGCGGGCAGCTTGAGCTGGTTCTCGACCAACAACCGCATGATGCTGCGGATCAACAGCCCCAGGTTCAGGTTCTTCAGCGCCACGCCGTAGTAGGGGTCCAGCGTGTCCATCAGGGCCGTGCTGAAGCGGTCGAGATCGATCTCCTGCACGGGCTCGCCGATGTAGACCAGCTCGCGAGCCAGCGCGTCGTAGTCGCGACCCAGAAGCGAGATGAGCAGCCGCGAGATGTTGTCCTTCATCTTCAGCGACAGCCGCCCCACCATGCCGAAGTCGAGGAAGCAGATCGTGTTTCCGTCGAGGATCAGGATGTTTCCCGGGTGCGGGTCGGCGTGGAAACAGCCGTCCTTGAACACCTGCTGCAACACGGCCCGGGCGCCAATCTCGGCCAGCGCCCGTCCGTTTACGGTCGCCGGATCGACCTGGTTTCCGCGGGCGCCGCGCATGTACTCCATCGTGAGCACTCGCTGGGTGCACAGGTCCAGGTAGACCTCGGGAATGCGCACGCGGGGCGTGTCGGCGAAGTTTCGCCGGAAGGTGACCATGTTCTGGGCCTCGCGCACGTAGTCCAGCTCGCGCGTGATGGAGCGCGCGAATTCGCCGATGATCCCGACCGGATCGAAGGTCGCCGCATCCAGCAGGTCGGAGTCCTCCATCGTATGCGCCAGGTAGTACAGGATGTCGATGTCGGAGCGAATGACCTCGGTGATGCCTTCCCGCTGCACCTTGACGACGACCTCGCGGCCGTCCAGCAACCGCGCCCGGTGGACCTGGCCGATCGAAGCGGCCGCGATCGCGTCCCGGTCGAACTCGCGGAAGATCCCGTCCACGGGCAAGCCCAGCTCGCTTTCGAGCACCGCGGTGACCCGGTCGAAGGGTGCCGGGGGAACGTGGTCCTGCAGCTTGCTGAACTCCTGGACGAAGTTATCCGGGATCAAGTCGTGGCGCGTCGAGAGCACCTGCCCGAACTTGATGAACGTCGGCCCCAGGTCCTGAAGCACGTTTCTCAGCCGCTCGGGCAACGTGCTCTGCAGCTCCAGACCCGGGGGGCCGCTGATCAGCGTCCGCAGCTTCTGGTAGATGGGCAGCCCCAACTGCTCGGCGAAGTGCTCCAGACCGTGCCGGACCAGCACCGCGGTGATGTCCCCGATCCGCGGGATGTTCCGGATCGACTTGAAGTTGATCATTGCGGCGTCAGTTGCGGCGCCTTGAGCGTCCCCGACAGCACGGAGCTGTTCTTCACCGCCACGACGCCCGGCGCGGAGTAGGCCTCCAGATCCAGCGCCCCCGAAAGTGCGCCGCCGGGGGCAAGGAGCATCTTGCCCGACAGAGCCACCTGCGGGCTGGTGCAATTCATGCTCATCACGTGCAGCCCCTGGGAGTCGTACATCAGCGAGGCGTCGCCCTTGTCGAACTTGACCGGCCCGTTCACCGGCAAGTTGGCCGCCTTGAGCAACTGCGGCCAGAGCATCGTGAAGGGCCCGGACCGCGCGTTGGCCGACCAGGCGACTTGCATCTGCCCCTCCTTGGTCTGGCGCAGCCCGTTGAAGGCCGCGGCCAGGGCGTGGAAGGACAGCTCCGGATGGCCGCCGTGGATGGAGAAGTCGCTGGTGCGGAACTCCGACGTAAAGGACTGCGGCTGCAGCGTGAATTTGATCGACGCCTTGCCACCCACGCGGCTCGGATCGGCAAATCCAAAGAGGCGGCCAAGCGTGACGCCGTCGATCTCGGCAGTGCCGTTGACGCCCGCGGGCTCGTAGCCGGCGGACGCCGCGCGCACGGCTCCGCTGGCTGTGATCGTGGCCAGTCCGAGCATCGCCTCCAACTCGGTGAACGTGAACTGCCCGGGCGAATACTTGCCCGATACCTTTTTGAGCATCGCCCCGGAGGCCCAAGGATGATCCTGCATGACGGTGGTCTTCTGCAGCATCGGGTTGAGGGCGATGCCGCTTCCGGACACCTCCAGCTCGCCAAAGATGCCCTGCAGCGTTCCCTTGACGTTCACCGCGCCGCCGCCGACATGCCCCTCGCAGGTGCGAATCGTGATCTGCTGGCCCGCGAAATCGATGCCGAGCGTCAGGTTGTCGAAGGGGAACGTCACGCCCGGATCGAGCGGCAAGACGGTGACATGCTGCAGCTGCATATCGACGGTGCCCGCCGGCGCGCCGGGCTGGCCCGGTTTGACGACGATCTTCCCGGTGCCGTTCTTCACCGACACGGTCTGCCGGGTCAGCATCGGTTCGCAAACGGTCACGTCCTGGAATTGCAGCTCGATGGTGGTCTCGGTGCCGGCCGGACCGGCCTTCACGCGGATCTTGGTCGGCAAGGCACCGGCCCAGGGCGTGCCGATCAGCTTGAGGCCGTTGAGGATGTTGATGCGCTCCTGCAAGACCCGCGCGTCGATGTCATGGATGCTGATGGCCGCCTCGAGCGCAAGCGCAGGCAGGACGTCGAGTTGTCCGGAGACCCCGACCGGCATCGAGTCGAAGAGCTTGGCGCTGATGGTTGGAAAGCGCAGATGTCCGTCGTCGAAGGAGAGCTGGCCCACGACGCCGCTCAGGTTCGCGGTCTGCGTCGTGCCCCGGTCCTCGAAGACGATCTGGCCCTTCTCCAGCTCGATCGAATCGATGGAGAATTGCTTCGCAGCCATCATGCCCGCCGAAGCCAGCATCGCCTGCCCCAGCTCCGGAAGCCGCAGAGCAGCGCTGCGAAAGGGCATTGCGGGCAGGTTCATGCTGCCGTCGGGATTGCGAAGCACGTTGATTTGCCAATCGGAGATCGTCAGCTGGCTGATCGCGAGGCGCGCGGTACTGAGCGCGGACGGCTTGATCGTGAAGGAGAGCTTGCCGCACTTGATGAGGGGCTTCTCGGGAAAGCCCTTGTGGGTCGCCTCGATGCCCATGACGTGCACCGTCCAGAACGGTTCGTAGACGACCGTCTTGATCTCGATCTTGACCGGAAAGGCCGGCCCCAGGGCGTTCTGGATCGTCTGGGAAATCAGCGCCGGGTCCTGGATCTTGGACAGTCCCCAGAAAAGCGCGACGGCCACCACAACCACGCCTGCCAACGCGAGCGCCAGGGCCACCAGAATGAGCTTCTTTGTCCTCGCTGTCACGCCGGGGCCATTATAGCAAGCGCGCCAAATTCGCCACTGGGGAGCTTGACGCTTTGCTCACGGATTCTCATAATTTTCGGGACCTTCGAGGAGGCCCCCCGAAAGATGATCCGATATCGCCACCTGACGCTGCTGCTGACCATCCTCTTGGCCACTACCGGCGCCCGCGCCCAGGAAGGCTGGTATCAAGTGCGCCGGAAGCTCACGCCGTCGGTCCAGCGGGCCATCGGGTCCGGCACCGGCGCGGTGCGCGTGTTGGTTCGCATGCGTGGCCAGCACGGACTGCCGGCCATCTCGGGTCTCGTCGGCGCCGACAACGCCGTCCGGACGGCTCTTCGCCGGGAAGAGGCCCGCCGCTCGGCCGGGATGCTCCTGGATTTCTTGGCTACCCGCCAGGCCAATGGCCTCAAGGCGACTCCCCTGGTCCACGACATCCGTGCCTCGGTCACGGCGCTGGCCGCGCCGGCTCCGCGCGTTCAAGAACTCTGGATTGCCAACACGGTGCTGCTCGAAGCCGACGCCGCCTTGCTTCGCGAGTTGGCCGCGCGGCCCGACGTCGAGCGCATCTATCGAGATGTCCGCGTCCAGGCGATCCCCAGCCGCGAGCTGATCCGAAAGGCCGGCGCCACCGCGATGGCCGCCGGCGGCAACTGGGCCGTCGACAAGGTGCGCGCCCGGGATGCCTGGTCGACCTACGGCGTGCGGGGCGAGGGCGTCGTCATCGGCCACATCGACACCGGCGTCGACGCCGCCCACCCGGCCCTCGAAGGCCGCGTTCTGCGCTTCCGGGATTTCGTCAACGGGAAGACCGAGCCCTACGACGACGAAGGGCACGGCACCCACACCGCCGGCAGCATCTGCGCCTCCGGCGACGGCATCGGCGTCGCGCCCGGCGCCCGTCTGGTCGTGGCCAAGGCGCTCGACAACGAGGGCAGCGGCGAGTTGAGCAAGCTGCTCGCGGCCATGCAGTGGATGCTCGACCCCGACGGCGATCCCAGCACCAACGACAGGCCCACCGCCGTCAGCTGCTCCTGGGGCGTCGACCGCAGGCAGATGAAGGACCTGGGCGCCGAAGAGACCTTCTTCTGGGACGCCGTGCAAGCCTGGCGCGACGCGGATATGCTGCCGGTCTTCGCCTCCGGAAACAGCGGCCCCTCGAGCGAAGTCATCCCGGGAGCCTACCCCATCTCGCTGGCCGTCGGCGCCACGGATGCCGGTGACTCTTCGGCAAGCTACTCCAGCGGCGGTCCCTCGACCTGGAACGGCCTCACTTACACGAAACCCGATCTGTGCGCCCCGGGTTCGGCCATCGTCAGCACGGTGCCCGGCGGCCAGACCCGCTCGATGAGCGGCACCTCGATGGCCTGCCCCGTCGTGGCCGGCGTGGCCGCGTTGATCAAGCAGGCGCGCCCGCAAGCATCCGCCCGGGAGATCGAGCAGATCCTGCTGAGCAGCGTCGTGGACCTGGGAGATCCGGGCAAGGACGTGCGGTTCGGCGCCGGCCGCATCGACGCTCTGGCCGCAGTCGCCAAGGCCAAGCAGGCCGCCTCGCCGGCGCCGGCCCCGGTGGTTCGCCCCACGCCGCCGGCTGCGCCGCCCACCCACACGACACCGGGCCAGCGCCAAGAGATCCAGAACCGCATCAGTCGAGGCGTCCTGATGCTGGTAGTCGGCCTGGTGGCGACCTTCGGCCTGCAGCTGCTGTTCGGGTGAGCCGTTCGGCGGGTCAACTCGACGTGTTCCTCTTGCCCTTCAAGAGGTTGAACTGCTTGATGACCTTCTGGAGGTCGTTGACCTTGAAGGGCTTGTCGATGATGTCGAAGGCGTCGAGGCCGAAGACCTCTTTTGCCATCGAATCCTCCAGGCTGCCCGTCACGATCACGACCGGCAACTGAGGGTTGATCGCCTTGATGCGCTTGAAGGTGTCGATGC